>NZ_JBEKFG010000012.1:0-60368 GCF_050013435.1 Binatus sp. (SeqCode)
AATTCCAGACCACCATGACGACCGGCAGATCGATCGACGGGAAGATGTCCACGTTCATGAGGCCGAAGCTGAGCACGCCGAGGACGAGCATCAGCAGCGCCATCACCGCGACGGAAAGCGGCCGGCGAAGCGCAAGGCGGACGATCCACATAATAAGGTGTGCCGGAGACCGTAGCTAAGTTCGCGGTCGTGGCAAACGGCAATGATAACACATAATCAGCGAGTGCGGTTTTCAAAATATGAGACGGGGGCCAGCAAGGCAAGTTTGCAGAGGTGACCCCTGCACCCGGTATTAAGGCCGCCCGCCGTTGGCGGGCGCGACCCCTGCCAACGGCTTAATACTGCGCTGCCGTCGCCACGGCCAGGGCTGACCCCTGCACCCAATGTTAAGAGAAAGATATGGCCTTCGCTCTGTTAGAAGGGTAAGGGGGGAAACAATCGCGTGGACGGGGCGCGCTTTAGGGGACGGGGGCGGCGGCGAGCAGGCCGGCAGCCTCGTCGTAGCCGAGCATCAGGTTCATGTTCTGGATCGCCTGACCCGAGGCGCCTTTGCCGAGGTTGTCGATCGCGGTTATCACGAGCAGGGTTTCGCTGCGTCGATCGAGGATGAACGCCAACTCGCAGAAATTGGTGGCGCGCACGTTGCGCAGCTCGGGAAGTTCTCCCGGTTTGAGGATTCGCACGAACCGCGACTTGGCAAAGCTGGCCTCAAAGGCGGCGTGAACGTCGCTCTCGGTCGTGCCGGAGCGCGGGCGCATAAAGATCGAGCTGAGCAGACCACGGGTGATCGGCAGCAGATGCGGCACGAACAGCAGCGCGATGTCGCGGCCGAGCGCGGCGGAGATTTCCTGCTCCATCTCGGGGACGTGGCGATGGTTGCCAACCTTGTAGGCGCGGAAATTCTCGTTGACTTCGGCGAACAGCTGCTCGATGGACGCAGCCCGGCGCGCGCCGGTGGTGCCCGACTTCGCGTCGATGATTATCGACGACGGCTCGATCAAGTCGCGCCTGATAAGCGGCAGCAGCGCGAGCAGCGCGCCGGTCGGAAAGCATCCGGGCGTCGCGACCAGGCGCGCCTCGCGAAGCTCATGCCGATGGAATTCGCTTAGCCCGTAAACCGCCTCCGCGAGAAGTTGCGGCGCGGGATGTTCGATGCCGTAAGTGGCGCGGAACTGCGCCGCATCCTTGAATCGGAAATCCGCCGACAGGTCCACTACCTTGAGGCCGGCCTTGATCAGTTCAGCGGTATGCGCGGTGCCAACCGTCTCGGGCAGGCACGAGAGCACGACCTCGGCGCGGTCCTGGACCAGGTCGGGGCGCAATTCCTCAAACGGCGGCAAGTCGACGCCGGCCATGTGCCGGTAAACGTCGGCGACCTCGCGCCCGGCGTAATGCTCGGAAGTGAGCACGCTCAGCTCGACGAACGGATGGCTGGCGAGGATGCGGACCGCCTCGATACCCGAGTATCCCGAGGCGCCGACCACGGCCACCTTGACCTTGTCGTGCGTAACCACTTGGCGAATCTCAGTGCTCCTTTGCGAATTGCCGTCGAAGCCACTCACCTAGCATGATTGCTCACGCCGAGCCAGTTACTTGGTTTCGAACTCGAAGACCATGTCGGCGGGCGGATGTTCGGGGTCGGCCGCGAGTTTGTCCAGGTAAATCCGCACCGGAGTGTCATCCGGGCGCGCCTCGCCAAGCCGCTCGAGTTCCGCCCGCGCGGACAATATATCGCCCGCGCGAATCATCGTCAGCGCGTCGCCAAAGTGGCTATAAAACGAAGGATCGACGCTGTCGTTGTCACGCCCGGCTACGTCGACGATCGGCACCAGCAGCTCTTTTCCCTTGACCTTCACCAGTCCGAGCTCGCGCCCGATGAAACCGGCGCCGGCTTCGGTGTAGGTCACGCGGCTGACCAGCAGGTGCACCTTGAAATGACGGGTCAGTCCCTCCAGCCGCGAGGCAAAGTTGACCGTGTCGCCGATGACGGAATAGTCGAAGCGGTTTTCGCCGCCAAAGTTGCCGACCACGACGTCGCCGGTCGAAATGCCGATGCCGATGTCGAGGTCAACGAAGCGCGGATCGTTTTTCTGGAGCCCGCGGAGATTCTCGAGCATCTTGAGCGCGCAATCGATCGCTGAGCGCGAGGGATTCTCCAGGTCGTTGGGCGCGCCCCAGAACGCCATGATTCCGTCGCCCATCAACTTGTCCACGACTCCGCCGGTCTTGAAGATTACGTCGATCATCGAGGTCATGTAGGTGTTCAGCAGCGCGACCAGATCTTCGGGCTCGGTGCGCTCGGCGCGTTTGGTGAAGCTGACGATATCGGCGAAGAGAATCGCGAGATGACGCCGCTCACCGCCGAGTTTCAAACCCTGGGGCGAATCCAGCACCGACGTGATCACGTCGGGGTTCAAGTAATGCTCGAAGGCGACGCGCAAGTGGCGTTTTTCGCGTCCTTCGGTGATGTACCGATATCCGGCCAGAACCATGTACATGAGAACCGCGGTGAGCAGGGGGAAAACGACCCCGATGACCAGGCCGTCGTGCAACAGCCGCATCTGAGCGTAAGCGTAGTAGCCGACCAGCAAAATCACGCCCAACGCCGCCGACGACAGCGCGGACAGCCACGCGACGCCAACCGACATCAGAATGCCGATCAGGAGCGTGGCGACAAGAGCTATTTCCTGAGCCTCGATCGGGCGGCGAATGAAGTCGCCCTGAATCATGTTGTCGATCGCGTTGGCGTGGATCTCGACGCGTGCCATGTCGCCATCGACGGGAGTTACACCGCGATCGCCCAGTCCGTGAGCGGTTGCGCCAACCAGGACAATCTTTCCCGCCAGTTTGTCAGGCGCAATCCTGTGATTGATGATGTCCGAGATGGAGTAGTGCGGGAATGGATGGGCGCCGCGCCGGAAATTCACCAGCATCCGGCCGGTGTCATCGACCGGTATTTGCACACCGGCCACCGAGACTGCCGACACGCCGTTGGGATCGAGTCCCAATACCATTGACGCGCCGCCCGCATACGCGTCGGCGACGGCGATAAACAACGGCGCACAGTAGCGGCCGTCGAATTGGATTACCGTCATCTCGCCGCGAATTTCACCGTCGGCGTCCGCGTCAACGTCAAAGTATCCGATCGAATGGGCGGCATCGTTAAGCAGCGGAATTGGCGGCGAATACCCATAAGCCTCGATCAAATTCGGCGATTTGCCCGGAGCCTGCCGCACGATTCCGTAACCGAGCGGCCCGGGCGGTCGAATCTTGTCGAGGAACCCAGCCGTTTTGACGCTTCCCGAATGACCTTGGAACTGGTGGCTCTCGAACGGGTAGCCAAACACGGTCAGGCCGTGAGATTTCATCGCGGTGGCAAATGCCTGGTCGTTGCCGGGACCCAGAACCTCGCCAATCGCATCGTGCTTGAGGCCAAGTCCCGCCAGCTTTTCGCCTATTTCGCCGCGCGTTACATCGCTCTTGTCGGGTTCGCTGAAGATCGCGTCGAATCCTATTACGTTGACCTTGTAGTCCTTGAGCGCATCGACCAGCCGGGCGAGCACGAATCGCGGCCACGGCCATTGCCCAAGCTGCGCGATACTCCGGTCATCGACCGCGGCGATCGCGATTGCGCCCGAGGACGGATGCGGAGCGATGGTATTGATTCGAAGGTCGTACGCGATCAGATCCATCCGCTCGAATGCGCCATGGAAGCGGTAGTGGGCGGCGAACATCAACCCCAGCAGCACGATCCCGAACAGGAAAGTGCGCCACGAGAACCTGAGAGCCGTGTGTGACGGTTTTGCGCTCGCCATCGTTGCCGATATTCGAGTTTAGCTCGACGGCGCGGGCGCCGCTAACCGCGCTTGCCCACGCCGCCTCCCGCGGCGTGGTTTGACCTACTCAAGGACGGGCATGTAGTCGATAAGATTGGCTCGCGGGGTAGCGGTTGCGGTCGGTGTCGCGGTCGGTGTCGCTGTGGCAGTCGCGGTCGCGGTCGGCGTCGAGGTCGCGGTTGCCGTCGCGGTTGCAGTCGGGGTCGGTGTCGGTGTCGCCGTACGGGTTGCGGTCGCGGTCGGGGTCGGGGTCTGCGTGGCAGTCGCAGTGGCTGTTGGAGTCGCGGTTTGGGTAGCCGTCGCCGTTCGAGTTGGGGATGCAGAGGTGGTTGGCGTCGCGGTCGCGGTTGGAGTGTGTTTGTGTGTCGCCGGGCCGCAGCTAGCGCAGGGATCGCACGCCTGGATAAGCAAAGAAAAAAGCGCACCAAGTATGCAAATTGCGGTTAAGGTCGCACTCTGGCGCATCTCAGTCAGGCTCTTCCCGGATATCTTCCTACAGCTAAAGGACGCCCCTGCACGTCAGACACCGTCGCACGAAATGAACACAAGCCTCAGCGCCAGCACCGCGCAACCGGCGACGAATCCGGCGATGATTGCGCGCATCACTTGATAGTGCTCGTTGCGCTAACCGCCCCCCGATTGGGTGCGGCAGGTCATGGCGCCGGCCTGATTTTCGGTTGTATCGATGAGGCGGACTTCCTCACTATAATAATCGATCACCAGCGCCAATGGGCATCCGCCGCCAGCCAGAAAAATATAGCCGGTATTGTCGGTGTTCAGGCAGTAAGTTGCGCCTGTAGTCAAGGCGGTGAACCCGGAAAACGTGGTCCCTGAAGGGTTGTTGTTGTTGACCGCCGCCTGCCCTGAGATGTTGCCGGCGCCGTCGGAGGTGATCGTGAGTAACTGTACCTGGACCCCGCCAGTCGAATTGGTCGTAATCAGGGTGCAACCGTAAGTGCCGGAATAAAAATTCGACAGCGTACCGCTCGTGGTACAGCTCGGCGCAGGACTCGGGCAAGTCGGGCCGGCGGCCGCGCCGGCGATTTGCGGGCTCCCGCGTCCCAATAGGACCAGCAGCATGGAAGCGGTCGCCATCAGACTGATAACTCTCGCCTTCCTGATCACTCTCGCCTTCATGAACCCTCCGAAAGACGCGCCTTAGACGCGGGCGCAAAGGCTGAATTCACCGCTTAACGAGATCGACTGGCTGAATAATCGCTTACTCTAACCAGCTGAGCTGCTTGTACATGCTGATCTGGCCGTATTGATGAGCGTTGCCATAGCCGACCTGCGCGCTCACGCCAAACTTCCACGGCCGGTAATAGAAGCCGACATCCGGTCCACCCTGGCCCTGCGAGGCGGCCAGGAAGCCGCCGTTGTACATCGCGCCGCCGACGCCGCCCAGGACCATGTACTTTTCGGTCGAGAGCAGGATTGCCTGCAGATCGAATTCGGTGCTGGTCACGCCATTCTGGAAATCATGCATCGAGCTGAAAGATGCGTTGAGCGGATGCTGACTGTGCAGACATATCCAGCTGGAGAAATCGCCCTCGACCACGAAGGCGTCGCTATCCGCAACGTCGTGGCCGCCCGAGACGTAAAGATGCGTACCGGGGAACAGCGTGAAATCGAGGCCGCCCTGAAAGCGTCCGAAGTTGAGGCGCGGATAACTGCCGCTGGACGGCGCAAGCGGACTCTCGAAGCCGCCGCCGATCCACAGTTGGTAGCCGGTCGCGCGGCCGAAGACCCCGATGTACGGCGTGACGCTTTGCTCGACCTGCGTGCCCTCCTGAAGGACGGCATATTTGTCGCTGACGTAGCCGCCGCCAAAGGCGGTCGCCTGGACCAGTCCGGGCGTCTGCAGGGAAAAGAACCCCGGATACGTGTCGTCAAACCATTGCGCATGCGCTGCCGGCGCGATCGTGAGCGCGCTCAATACCACTGCGAACGCGACCATCATGCTAACGCGGGAAATCCGATTCTTCGCCACGTCTGACCTCCTCCTCTATCGAGCTCCCAGGCCTACGCCCGTCGGCGGTGGCGGATGACCCACTGAAATCGCACATGCGAAACAGGTCACCGGCGGACATGCCGGCGCCGGTGCACCGCTCGATCCCGGCGAGGTTCCCGTGAACCCGACGCCACCGCCGCCAGTGCCACCCGCGTTCGCGCTGTCGAGCGACACTGCCCCGGTCATCGAAAGCGGTCCGGCAGTCGTCGGAGTTTGGTTGCACGGCACCGTCGCCTCGTAGCCCGAGCCGATATTCTGGCCCGCGTTGGGAGCCGCCAAGGACGCCAGGTTGACGGTCCCTTGATAGACGGAGACGTCAGTATATCGATCGCATCCCTTATAGCCGGGCCTGATTACATTTTCGCTGTATGCGGTATCGAACCTTGTGCCTCGCACTGCCGCAACCGCGTTGGGAGTATGCACCTGGTAATTTGCCGGTGCACCGCCCGATGAGGCGTTTACCAGCGACCGCAGGACTCCCGAAACCAACCCCACGCGGGTCGAAGTGGTTCCGCCGGTAATCGTGAACTCGTCGAGCGTGATGCTGCTGGCGGGTCCCAGCTCGAGCCGGCTCTGATCGTTGAGCACGATAACCGCGTGCCCGCTGGCGCCGGTCACGATTCGATCGCCCACATCGACCCCAACTCCTGACGCAGCTCCGATTGTGGCCCCGGTGCGCTGAATCTGCACTTGACCGCTCACCGAAGAGAAGGAACCCGCTGCCGTCTGCGCCAGCGCCGGTCCGGATACCACAAGCACCAGCGCGCTTATGAGCAAAAGCTCGGCACTCAACACGGCGCTATAATGATTTCGGTTTCGACGCATCTAATCGCGCTCCTTTACCGCTAGCGCTCCTTTTGTATTTGTCCTTGCAATGGTAAGTCAACCGCTCCACGTAAGTATTTTTCACATCAGCGCAAATGAATAGGGCGCGAGCATCGCTCACGCCCCGGTCATCTCAAGCTGAATCCTGGGCGCCTGCCCGCGGATTCGGCTCGACGGTCCCTAACGTTTGGAGTATTGCGGCCGCTTGCGCGCCTTGTGACGCCCGTACTTCTTGCGCTCGACCTCGCGTGGATCGCGCGTCAGCATCCCGCCCTTGCGCAGCGTCGGCCGCAGCGTCTCGGTCGCGCTGACCAGCGCGCGCGAAATCCCGTGACGGACCGCGTCGGCCTGCGCCGCGATTCCGCCGCCCTCGACGTTCACCAGCACATCGTACTGCCCCACGGTCTCGGTGGCCTCGAACGGCTCCAGAATCCGCATTCGCGACGTCGGGCGCGGGAAGTAGTCCTCGAGCGTGCGCTCGTTAATCGTGATCGTGCCGCTGCCGGGCAGCATTCTGACGCGCGCCACCGCGGTCTTGCGCCGCCCCGTAGTCCAGATGATGTTTTTCTTTTCTGCCATTTGACAATCGTGCCTTGTTAGACGCTCACGGACCTGTTTAGACGCTCACGGTTTTGGGCTTCTGCGCGGCGTGCGGATGCTCGGCGCCGCGATAAACCTTGAGCTTATTGAAAATCTGATGGCCGAGTCGATTCTTCGGCAGCATCCCCTTCACCGCAATCTCGAGCAGCCGCTCGGGCTTGGCTTCGAGCATCTTGCCCGCCGACGTCGTGCGGATTCCGCCCGGCCATTCCGTATGGCGATGGTACAGCTTGCTCAGCGATTTCGATCCCGTCAGGCGAACCTTGGCGGCGTTGATGATAACGACGAAATCGCCGGTATCCTGGTTGGGAGTGTAATCGGGCCGGGTCTTGCCGGTCAGCAGGCTTGCCGCGCGCGACGCCACTCGTCCCAGCGCCCGCTCGCTTGCATCGATCACCACCCAGTTGCGATCGCGCAGCCCATTCTCGCGCGAGATGCTTCGGGTTTGTTCAGTCAGCTTCAAGTTCGTACACCTGGTAAAAAAGAAAAAACGTTAATTTTGGCGGGGCCGATGGGATTTGAACCCACGACTTCCGACGTGACAGGCCGGCGTTCTAACCGGGCTGAACTACGACCCCGCCCGAACCATCTGTTGTTACATTTTCCAGCCCGCGTAGCAACAACGCGTCGCCCGCGCGCAGTGCCCTAATTTGAACGCCGCCGAAAAATTGCAACTATTTGCCAAATCAACGCTGCGCCAAATCCGAAGTACAGCATCGTCGCCAGCTTAGTCCACCCCTCATATCTCAAAAACTCCGCAGACGCCGGTACGAGCAAGACCAGCGCCAAAAAAAGAAAGTCGTGACTGAAATCTATCGGGTGGAGGTTCATCATTGTCGAGGCGCTCAAGAAAGCGCGGTTCCGATTAACTCCTCGACCGACCATACCCGATTGCTCACGCCAGCCGCCATCGCGGCCGTCATCCTGAACGAAACGAGCAACGCGATCGCCAAGTCTGTCATCCTGAACGAAACGAGCAACGCGATCGCCAAGTCTGTCATCCTGAACGAAGCGAGCAACGCGACCGCCTAGTCTGTCATCCTGAGCGAAGCGAGCAACGCGAGCGCAGCGAAGGATCTCGGACAGCTTCGCGCCAGCGAAGCCGGTACCGGTTCCGCCCTCCCTTGCCAAGGGGCGTCGCAACGCGCGCGCGACAACGGAGCGCGGCCTTAATACTGGGTACAGGGGTCACCCCTGTTCAGGGATGAACTATTCAGCCTGCCCGCGCTGCCCGCGGTGTGCTAGGCAATCGCTATGGTCAACACTCAGGCGAGATCCCCGCACGCAGTTCTCCGCACGACTCGACATCTGGCAGCGTCCCCTTCCGCGAAAGTTAATTCTGACGGAACAAAGCTAGCCCTTGTGGTATATCCGTCACCAGACCACAACTAATGGTATAAATTGCGCTTTCCAGCCAAATTGAACCTGCGGAATTGCGCAGGAAACAGCAGACCAGAAAGACGAAATCCCGGCATTCTCCGCCGCCGCGACGCCTACGCGACCCGGCGCATCAACTCCAGGATGTCGTAGCCGGTGATCTCGCGGCTCTTCGCCGACCAATCCCGAAGCTCCGCGTCCGACACCATCCCGGCCTGCGCACCCTTGGCGAGGTCCATCAGGCCGATTTTGATCGTCGCCTCGTCGATCATCTCGCCCGATTTCGGATCGGCCATCGAGCCTCCCCCCTTCTCGTGGTAGAGCTTGATCACGCGGCGCGCCTCCTCGACCTGATCGACGCTCGGCGTATAGCACGCGTTGGCGATCTCCGCCTGCTGCGGATGTATCACCCAGGTGCCATCCATCCCGAGGTTCGCGGCGCCGACGTTCTTCTCGCGCAAGGCCGCCTGCAGTTCCTTGACGCGCTCGGGCGAATCCGTGTTGCGCCACAGCCGCAGATAGACGTTGTCGATCGCGTGCAGCCCGGCGGCCTTGGCCGCGACCACCACCGCCTGCTTCGAGTAGTGAAAATTCTGATTCTGATTCTCGACGATCTCGCGGATGCCGAGATTTGCGGCGAAGTCGGCGATGCCGAACACCAGCCCGCACATCCGATCCGACGCGGTCGCGATTTCGTACGCCTTGATCAGCGCGTGCGGCGTCTCGATCAGCGACTCGATCTGAAGCCGGTAGTTCCATCCGCCGCGCTTTTCGAGATCGTCGAGCAGCTTCGACACCTCGCGAATTTCCTCGGGCCCGCGCGTCTTCGGCAGCATGATGCCGTGGAAGCGATTGGGCGCGCCGAGCACGATGGCCTCCATGTCGCCCTTGAAGAACTTCGAATGGATATTGTTGGGCCGCACCGTGACGACCTTCTTGCCGAAGTCGAGCGTGTTGAACGCCTCGACCATCACTTTGCGGCTCTTGTCGCCCTTGAACTCATATGGGCACGCGTCTTCGAAGTCCGCCATCACGTGGTCGACCGGCGCTTTCACCGCGTCGGCGGCCGTGACGTGCAGCTTCATGTTGTGACCCGGATAGGTCAGCTCGGTGCGCGGAATTACGAAACGTGCGCCTTTATCCAATACGTACATCGATTGATTCTCTCCTGGAGAATTTCACTTCGCCCGCTCAGGGCTGAAGGTAGTGCAGCTTGCGCTTGATAAGAACCGTGCGCTCGATTTCGACGACCACGGTGCCGTCGGGTTTCTTGCCAATCAGTTTGAACTTCACCAGTCCCGCGTCGGACCGGTCCGCATCGCGCTTCTCCAGCACCGTCGATTCGGCGTAAATCGTGTCGCCGTGAAACACCGGGTTGGTATGCTTGCCGTTGTCCATCTCGACTTCGGCGATCGCGTTCTCGCTGGTGTCCTCCGACGCCAGCCCGACCGTGAACGCCAGCACCACCCCGCCGTACACCAGCAGCTTGCCGCCGACGTAGGCGCCCGGATTCCTGTCGATCAGGTCCTGGTTGAAGTGCAGCTCGGCCGTGTTCATCACCAGCGAGGTGAAGATGTGATTGTCGGCCTCCGTGATCG
This sequence comes from Binatus sp. (SeqCode), assembly GCF_050013435.1. GTDB lineage: Bacteria > Desulfobacterota > Binatia > Binatales > Binataceae > Binatus. The sequence continues at coordinate 10,248 of NZ_JBEKFG010000012.1, forward strand.
TGCGGCCGCGCTGATGGACCAGCGTGTCGCCGACCGTAAAATCCTCGAAGTAGCTGCCGTCGTTGGTGATGCTCATTGCGTCAGTTCTGCTCCATGATACGCCGGCCGATGACCTCGTACTGGATCTCGCTGGTGCCCTCGAAGATCGACAGCACCCGCGCGTCGCGCCAGAAGCGCTGCGCCTCGAACTCCATCGAGTATCCGTAGCCGCCATGCACCTGCATCGCCTCGCGCGTGACCCGCTCGGCCATCTCGGCGGCAAACGCCTTGGCCAGTCCGGCCTCGTAGTCGCATCGCTTGCCGGTGTCTTTTTCGCCGGCGGCGAAGTAGCAAAGCTGCCGCGCGGCTTCGATCTCGACCGCCATGTGCGCCAGCTTATGCCTGATCACCTGGAAGTCGCCGATCGGCTGGCCGAACTGCTTGCGGTCCTTCGCATACTTGACCGCGCATTCGAACGCCGCCTGCGCCACGCCGACGCCGCGCGCCGCAGTCTGGATTCGCGCCGCCTCGTAACTCGCCATCAATTGGTAGAATCCGCGCCCTTCCTGCCCGCCGATCAGATTCGCGGCGGGTGCGTATGCGTCCTCGAACTGCAGCGAGTAACTGCGCATCCCGTGGTAGCCGACGGTGGGAATCGGCGAGCCGGTCAATGTCGGCGGCATGAAGTCGTCGCCCGGCTGCTTCTCGAACAGGATCAGCGACAGTCCCTTGTGCCGCTTCGACATGTCGGGGTCGGTGCGCGTCATCACGGTCAGCATCTGCGCGCGATTGGCGAACGTGCACCACATCTTCGCGCCATTGATCAGATAGCCGTCGCCCTGTTTGACCGCCCGCGTTTTGAACGACGCCGTGTCGCTGCCCGAATCGGGTTCGGTGAATGCGGCCGCGGTCATAAGCTCGCCGCGCGCGATCGCCGGCAGGAATTTCTTTTTCTGCTCGGGCGTGCCGTGGGCGCTGATCAGAGTGCCGGTGATGATGTTGCGCGTCATCACCGAGCCCACGCTGAGCCATCCGCGCGACAACTCCTCGGTGACGATCGCCATCGAGATGTAATCCAGCCCCATGCCGCCTTCTTCGGCGGGAAAGATCACCCCGAAGTAGCCCAGCTCGGCCATCTGCTTGAGGATGTGCTCGGGGATTTCCTTGTTCTGACGATCGAGGTCGTTGGCGATGGGCTTGATCTCGGCCTCGACGAACTCGCGGACCGAGCGCCGGATAAATTCATGCTCAGGCGTGATCAGAGGCATCTTGTGCTTTGCTCCTGGTGTCGTGTCCCGCAAATAGCAAAAGCGTCACGTCACCGAGTACCCTGGCTCATACATCTCAAGCATCCTGAAAACGCGTCACGTGGCCGAGCACCCCGGCTCATCCATCTCAAGCGTCGCGGCCCCTGAAAAGGCATCGTGTCCCGCAAATGGCAAAAGCATCACGTCACCGAGTACCCAGGTAACATCTCAAGCATCCTGAAACGCGTCACGTGGCCGAGCACCCCGGCTCATCCATCTCAAGCGTCGCGGCCCCTGAAAAAGCATCTCAAGCGTCGCGGCCCCCGAAAAGGCGTTTGCGAATCAGCACCGGCCGCTCGTACTCGAGCACCTTTTCGCCGCGTTGGTTGTAGCCGGTGGTCCGGAACTTGACCACGCCGCGATCGGGCCGCGAAGTGTCGCGCTTGGAGAGCACGATCGACTCGGAGGTAATCGTGTCGCCGGGATAGACCGTCTCGTGCCACTTCATTTTCTCGTAGCCGAGATGGGCTATCGCGCGCTCGCTCAGGTCCTCGACCGAAAGCCCGAACACCACGTTCATCACCAGCATGTGATTTACGACCACGTTCTTGTAGCCCAGGCTCTGCGCGTACTCGCGATTGAAGTAGCTCGGGTTGAAGTTCATCGTGACGCTCGAGAAGAAACTGTTGTCGCCCTCGGTGATCGTGCGTCCCCAATGATGCTTGAAAAGATGGCCGACCTCGAAGTCCTCGAAGTAGTGACCACGCTCGATTCTGCGCACTGCCATGTGAGTCAGGATGCCTTCTTCCTGTGATCGTTGAATCGCGAAATGTTCTGAAGCCGAGTCAGTTTTTTATGGAATTAATGGTTGTGCGTCAACCAACCTCCGGCGCGATCGCTCCGTTCCCTAACCCGTGAAGGATAAGTATTGTCTTATCTGAGGGAAACCGGTAGCTAATTCCGGCGCCCGTTTTTGAACGAAACCTCGAATCAGGACTTGGCAAGCCGGCCGGTGCCGCCGCCCGTCGCGCGGTAGCGCCCCGGTGGTAAACAACGAAAAATTGAAATGAGCCGTAAGGAAATTTACGAGATCGGCGAGGTGCCCCCCATCGGGCACGTGCCCAAACAGATGTACGCGCAGGTAATCCGCGCGGAGCGATTCGGCGACCCCAGGCACGCATTCAAGGTCGAGAAGATCGCCGTGCCGGAAATCCGCGCCGACGAAGTGCTGGTTTACGTGATGGCGGCGGGTGTGAACTTCAACAATGTGTGGGCTGCGCTGGGCTCGCCGCTGAACGTCATCGCCGCGCGTCAGAAAGCCAAGTACGATCATTCGGATTTTCATATCGGCGGCAGCGACGCCTCGGGAATCGTCTATGCCGTCGGCCACGACGTGCACAACGTCAAGGTCGGCGACCGCGTCGTGATGCATTGCGGCGTCTGGGATCGCGACTCGCCCGCGGCGCGCAACGGCGACGATCCGATGTACGACCCGTCGTTCAAGATTTGGGGTTACGAAACCAACTGGGGAAGCTTCGCACAGTTCGCCCGCGTGCAGGCGCATCAGTGCATGCCCAAGGCCACGCATCTCACCTGGGAAGAAGCCGCTGGGCCGACCCTGGTGGGCGCAACCGCGTACCGGATGCTGATGGGATGGCCGCCGCACGTCGTGCGCCGCGGCGACGTGGTCCTCATTTGGGGCGCGTCGGGCGGCCTGGGATGCATGGCGATTCAGATCGTCAAGGCCGAAGGCGGAATTCCGGTCGGCATCGTCAGCGACGATCGCAAAATTGATTTCTGCGTCAGGCTCGGCGCCAGGGGCTGCATCAATCGGAAAAAACACCTGCATTGGGGCATGATGCCGCACTGGAAGGATACCGCGGCGTACAACAAGTGGGCCGCGGAATGCCGCGGGTTTGGCAAAGCCATCTGGGACATCGTCGGCGAGCGCAAAAATCCGCGCATCGTATTCGAGCATCCCGGCGAAGACACCATTTCAACTTCCGTGTTCGTCTGCGACACCGGCGGAATGGTCGTGATCTGCGCCGGCACCACCGGCTACAACGCCGTGATTGACCTGCGCTACTTGTGGATGCGCCAGAAGCGCGTGCAGGGCTCGCATTTCGCCAACGACGAGCAGGCCTACGCCTTCAATCAGCTCGTGCTCGACGGCAAGATCGATCCGTGCGTCGCCAAGACCTTCCGCTTCGAAGAGATTCCGGAATGCCACCAGGCGATGCATGAAAATCGCGCGCCCGAGGGCAAGATGGTGGCGCTGGTCGGCGCACCGAGCGCCGGCCTGAAAGATCTCCCGCACTGACGCAAACTCACCGGAGCGCTATTCCGCGCGTCCGATCCTCGACTACAATCGGGCCACGACGATGGTTTCGCTCGATTCGCTAAAGCTCGAACTCGCCCGCCAGGTCGAAGGCGAAGTCCGCTTCGACGCCGGCACTCGCGCCGCCTACGCGACCGACGCATCGAACTATCGCCAGGTGCCGGTGGGCGTGGTGATTGTGCGCCACGAAGGCGACGTGATTGCGGCGCTTTCGATCGCACGCGAAAACTCGATGCCGATTCTCGCGCGCGGCGGCGGCACCAGCCTCGCCGGCCAGGCGTGCAACGCCGCGCTCGTGCTCGATTTCTCCAAGTACATGAATCGAGTCATCGCCATTGAGCCCGGCGCGCGCGTAGCACGGGTCGAACCCGGCGTGATCCAGAGCCATCTCAACGCCGCGCTGGCGCCGCACGGCCTGTTCTTCGCGCCCGATCCATCGACGAAAGATCGATGCACCATCGGCGGGATGATTGGCAACAACTCATGCGGCGCGCATTCGGCAGCATACGGCAAAACCGTCGATAACGTCGAGGCGCTGGAAGTCGTCCTCTACGACGGAACGCAACTCTCGTTGACAGGTTCGATTACCGACGCGGAAATTGGCGCGGCAATCGCGCGCGGCGGCCGCGAAGGCGAGCTTTACTCGCGCATCCGCGAGCTTCGCGACCAATCCGCCGATTCCGTGCGCACTCATTTCCCCAAGCTTCCGCGCCGCGTCTCGGGCTACAACCTCGACGAGCTGATGCCGGAGCGGAGCTTCAACCTTGCCCGCGCAATCGTTGGCTCGGAGGGCACGCTCGCCGCAGTCATCCGCGCGACGGTACGAGCCGTGCCGCGCCCGAACGAACTTGGGCTGGTCGTGCTCGGCTTCGACGACGTATTCACCGCGGCGGATCAAACGCCGTGGCTGCTCGAGCATCGCCCCGAAGCGCTGGAAGGCTTCGATGAGAATCTTCCCGAGTTCGCGCGCATCAAGGCGATGCCGGGCGTGCGATTTCTGCCCGCCGGGCGCGCTTTTCTGCTCGTCGAGCTGGGCGGCGCGTCGCGGGACGAAGCGCGCGAGCGCGCGGATCGCGTGATCGCCCAAGCGCGCGGGGTGCGCGAATGCACCGGCGCCGCTTACCTTGCCGACGCGCGGGAGCAGGCCGCGGTCTGGCAGATTCGCGAGTCGGGGCTTGGCTCGAGCGCGTTCATCCCGGGCCGCCCGCGCACTTGGCCGGGCGCCGAAGACTCTGCCGTGCCTCCCGCCAGGCTCGGCGCGTTTCTGCGCGGCTTCGACCGCATCCTCACCCGCCACAGCCTCAGGGTGGCAACCTACTACGGACATTTCGGCGAAGGATGCGTTCACGCGCGCGTCAATTTCGATTTCGCCAGCGCGCCCGGAATCGCGACGTTCCGTGCAACGATGATCGCGCTCGGCGAACTGGTTGCGAGCCTGGGCGGTTCGCTCTCGGGCGAGCACGGTGACGGGCTGGCGCGCTCCGAGTTGCTGCCGATGATGTTTCGGCCCGAGCTGATCGACGCGTTCCGCGATTTCAAGCGAATCTTCGATCCCGATTCGATGATGAATCCGGGCGTGATCGTCGATCCGCATCCGCTCGACTCGCACCTGAAGCTGGGTGCGAACTATCAGCCGCGCGAAATCGCCACGCACTTCAACTTCAGAGCCGAAGGCGGGCTGGCGGGCGCGGCGCTCAGATGCGTCGGGATCGGGAAATGCCGGAAGACCGAGGCGGGCACGATGTGCCCGTCGTACATGGCGACGCGCGAGGAAATCCATTCGACGCGCGGACGCGCGCGGATCCTGTTCGAGGCTTTGACCACCGAGCTGTTGCCCGAGGGTTTCTCCGATCCGGCGCTGCGCGACGCGCTGGATTTGTGCCTGTCGTGCAAAGGATGCAAGAGCGAGTGTCCGTCGTCGGTGGATATGGCGGCATACCGCGCGGAATTTTTCTTCAACTATTATCGGAGCCACCGGCGTCCGCTTGCGTCGGCGTTGCTCGGCAAGCTGAACCAGGTCGCGCGGCTTGCGTCGTACGCGCCGTCGATCGCCAACGCCCTTGCGCACGCGCCGATGGTGGGCGGCGTCATGAAAAAAGCGCTCGCGATTCATCCGGAGCGTGAATTGCCGCGTTTTGCGCGGCGGACCTTCCGCTCATGGTTCGAGCGTAGGACGGCTCCCAGAGCAGGCGGGCGCGAAGTCGTGCTGTTTCCCGACACCTTCAACAACTTTTTCGAGCCGCACGTCGCGATCGCCGCGGTGGAAGTCCTGGAGCGGGCCGGATTTCGCGTGATCGTTCCGCGCCATCAGCTATGCTGCGGCCGCCCGCTCTACGATCAGGGGATGCTGGAGCAGGCGAAGGCGCGCCTCAGAGAGGTGATGGAAGCGCTCGATCCATTCGTCGCGGTGGGTATTCCGATCGTCGGGCTGGAGCCGAGTTGTATCCTGACTTTTCGCGACGAGTTGCCGTCGTTGTTCCCCGACGACGCGCGGGCCGTCGCGCTGGCGGCGAATTCATTGCTGCTCGACGAGCTGCTCGTCCGCGAGGGGGATAATTTCGCGCCGCCGGAGCTGCGCAGGCGCACAATCGTGCAGGGGCATTGCCATCAGAAGGCCATCGCGGGAATCGGCGACGAGGTCGCGCTGCTGTCACGCGCGGCCGGCGCGCATCTAGAGGTGCTCGACGCGGGATGTTGCGGGATGGCGGGAGCGTTCGGCTACGACCGCGAGCATTTCGAGGTATCGAAAGCGATCGGCGCGCGAGTTTTGATTCCGGCGATCGACAAGGCGCCACCCGAGGCGATCATCGTGGCCGACGGGTTCTCGTGCCGCTCGCAGATTCGGCATTTCTGTCCGTCGCGGCGCCCGATGCATCTGGCGGAGGTGCTGAACCTGGCGGCCGGCGGATGAGAGGGGAAAGCGCCGGTAGGCGAAATGCCGGCGGCTGCGATAGTCTGGCGCGATTAAGGAGTTCAGAAAGATGAGGCTGGGAATCACCATTCCGTTCGATCCGTTTCGAGGTGCGCATTTCCCCGAGCTGGTGCGCACCGCGGATCGATGCGGCTACACCGACGCGTGGTCGTATGAATCGTTTTCGAGCGACGGGTTTGCGCCGATTGCGGCGGCGGCGATGCTAAGCCATCAGATTCGCTTGGGATGCGCGATCATCCCGGTGTTCACGCGGCCGGCACCGCTGATCGCGATGTCGGCGGTTACAGTCAACGAGCTGGCGGGCGGCCGCTTTATCCTGGGGCTGGGAATCTCGACGCCGAATATCGTCGAGCAGTGGATGGGCGTGCCGTTTCGCAAGCCGGTTACGATGATGCGCGAGACGGTGGAAGCGTTGCGCGCAATTTTTCGCGGCGAGAAGGTCACGATGGCGGGCAAGATGGTCAAGATAAACGGTTTCCGGCTCGATCTGCCGATTACGAATCCGCCGAAAATCTATATCGGGGCGCAGGGCGCCAAGATGCTGCGGCTGGCGGGCGAGCTGGGCGACGGCGTGATCGTCAACTTCATCACGCCCGAGACGGTCGGGCCGATGCTGGAAAACACGCGCGAGGGGATGCGCGCGGCGGGCAAAGATCCCGCGCGGCTGGACGTGGTGTGCAGAATAATCGCCGCGGTGGATGAGGACGAAGACGTCGTGCGAAACCTGTTCCGGCGGTCGCTGACGGCCTACGTGACGGTGCCGCAGTACAACAAGTTCTTTCGCGAGATCGGCTACGACAAGGAAGCGACGATTGCGATCGATGCGTGGAACGCCGGCGATCGGGGCAAAGCGCTGGAGGCGGTTTCCGACGAGATGGTCGAGAAGATTTTCGTGTTCGGCACGGCGGAGAAATGCCGGCGGCGGCTGGATGACTACGCGCGGGCGGGAATCACGACAACGGCGCTGCAATTTGCGTCGTTCGCGAAGACGCCGGAAGAGCGCCGCGCACGGATACTGCATGCGATGGAGCGTCTGGCGTCGGTCTAGGGCCGGCGGAAAGCACCTGCGTCATAGGCGCGCGGCATGAAGGAAGAATCACCTGCGCGGTGGGCGGCAGGGGCTGACCCCTGCACCCAGTGAGAAGACGCGAAAATCTGCGCAACGCATCTTTTCGCGACTACACGATGGGCAGGGCTGAGCCCTGGCCGTGGCGACGGCAGCGCAGTATTAAGCCGTAGGCAGGGTCCGCGCCCGCCAACGGCGGGCGGCCTTAATACTGGGTGCAGGGGTCACCCCTGCCGGCCTGTTAGGACTTTTTTTGAGTCATCCTGAGCGTAGCGAAGGAACCCGGATCCGGGATTCTTCGCTTCGCAGACTCCGCTCTAGAATGACAGAAAAGGAAGGAACCGGGATTCTTCCCCTTCGGCGGCACTCAGGGCTTCGGCTCAATCACAGCAAGTTTCGCTCAGAATGACACGGGCTGGACTTGCCCCGGTTTGATGGACACTGCGAAAAAAATCGCGCCCCGCCGGGAGGCGACGGGGCGCGCTGGTCGTCAGAATCGATTCAGATGCACAGTTACCGGATGAATTGCTGAAGCAGCGGCGCGAGCCCCGAGCCTGAGCCGTAAGGCTGGCCGTATCCGCCGTTGTATCCGCCGCCGTTGTATCCGCCGCCGTTGTATCCGCCGTTGTAGGCGCGGTTGTAGCCGCCGTTGTTGTTGTATGCGGGCGCTCCACCGTATCCACCGAGTCCACGGAACATCCCGCCGGCGTAAGGCGCCGCGCCTGCACAGCCGCTATGGAACGCCCATTGATTCCGCGCCAGCAGCTCAGCGGCGGCCGCCGGATGGCCGGTGTTCCGGTCGCGATAATAGTTGTTCACGACGCTCTGCGCTTGTCCGCACCCCGAAGATCCGCCCGCGTAACCCGGCGCGCCATAATATCCGGGCCCTGCAGCATAACCAGGAGCCGCATAGTAGCCGCGGTTGCCGTAGTTGCGGCCATAGTTGCGATAAGCGTTAGCGTCGGCCCAGGCGCGGTTTGCGCGCCAGTCACGATTGGCAGCCACCGCGTTGTCGCGGAACTCACGGCGAGTCACAGCCGGGGCCACGTTGTTGTGCGCTGGAGCGAAGGAGCGCGCCGGCGCATTTGAAGAACGTGACGCATGCGCCGCCGCATGCGAATCGTGATGGCCGTGGTTGTCAAAGGCAGCCGCCGTAATCGGCGCCGCAAGGATCGCGAGACCAGCCATCACAGCCATCAGACTTCGTTTGGATTTCATTGCCGGTTACCTCTACCTGATTGAGGGAGCATTAAGGATGCCAAGGATGCCATCGATTCGTTTCGGAAAATTTCCCGTATCGCACCTGGTCTTCACAGCTATAAGTACGCCGCCGGCAAATTAGGGTTGCACTATTTCGAAAATAAAAAACGCAAAACGTCAACGGAGAGAACAGCTTAACGCATGTTCAGGTTCGAGCCGCCGGGAAATAAACAAACGTTCAGACGCGAGCCCGTGAAACAGTGGAAAAGTTAAAAGTGAAAAGTGAAAAGTGAAGAATCAGACGAAGGCGCGCCCCGCCGGGAGGGGACGGGGCGCGCTGGTCGTCAGGACCGAATCAGATGCACAGTTGCCGGACGAATCGCTCAATCAGCGGCATCCGCTATGGAACGCCCATTGATTCCGTGCGAGCAAATCAGCGGCGGCCGCGGGATGGCCGGTGTTCCGGTCGCGATAATAGTTGTTCACGACGCTCTGCGCTGCCCTGCACCTCGATGACACCATGGTGTAAATCGGCGCGCCATAATAGGGGGACCCTACAGGATAACCACGAGTCCAATAGCCTTCCGCATAGCCGGGGCCGTAGCCGGGGCCGCGGTAGCCGGGGCCGTAGCCGGGGCCACGGTAGCCGGGTTCGCCCCAGCCACGGCCACGGTAGCCGGGTTCGCCATAGCCGTGGGCCGCTTCGTTGTGATTGTCGTGCCAGTCACGATTAGCCGGCACCGCGTTGTTGTGGAACTCATGGCCATTCACGTCAGCCGGACGGCCATTGTGCGCCGGCATATTTTCAGAATGTGCCGCATGCGCCGGACGCGAATCGTTCGGGGCGTGGTTGTCGTTGTCAAACGCAGCCGCCGTAATCGGCGCCGCAAGGATCGCCAGACCAGCCAGCACAACCATCAGACTTCGTTTGGATTTCATTGTCGGTTACCTCTACCTCACTGAGGGAGCATTAACGATGCCATCGATTCGTTTCGGAAAACTTCCCGTATCGCACTTGATCTTCACAGCTATAAGTACGCCATGGGCAAATTCGGGTTGCACCAATTCTGAATAAAGGAACGCAAAACGTCAACGGAGAGAATAGCTTAACGCATCTTCAGGTTCGAGCGGCCGGGAAAATAAACAAACGTTCAGACCCGAGCCAGTCAAAAAGTGGAAAACGAAAAAACGAAAAATCAGACGAAGGTGCGCCGCGCGAGGTAGAACACGGCGGCGCCGACGACCGCGTACACCGCGATTCCTTCGAGCAGGGTCGCGCCGCTGGTGACGACGACCAGGCCCACGACGAGCACGGTGCCGATGACGGCGACGACCTGCTCGATGCGCCGCTCGCGCGCGCGGACCCGGGCGACATGCTCGGTGATGGACGCGCCGCATTTGGGGCATACGCCGCCCCGCTTGACGACTACGTCAGCCTCGCAACTGGGGCATTCGATTTTCGTTCGCAGCGGCATCGCAGAGCAGGACCGGCGGTTGCGGTGAGAGGCTACGAGGTACGGCCGCGATTGGCAAGGCAGGGGCAATCACCTGCGCGGTGGGCGGCAGGGGTGACCCCTGCACCCAGTGAGAGGACGCGAAAATCTGCGCAGCGCATCTTTTCGCGACTACGCGATAAAAGGGCTGAGCCAACGGCTAGAGATGACGCCTGCACCGCAGGGGTGAGCCCTGGCCGTCGCGGCGGCAGCGCAGTATTAAGCAGTAGGCAGGGTCCGCGCCCGCCAACGGCAGGCGGCCTTAATACTGGGTGCAGGGGTCACCCCTGCCGGCCTGTTAGAACTTTTTTTGAGTCATCCTGAGCGTAGCGAAGGAACCCGGATCCGGGATTCTTCGCTACGCAGACTCCGCTCTAGAATGACACAAATAAGGAAGACGACGGCCGCGGCCGCGGCCGTCGTCTCTTCTAAGCTGTGTTATGCGCGCGCTTTGCGCAGTTTGCCGGCCGAGCGCTTGGCTATCCGCACACGCTCGGGGCGCCGCTTGACGCGTGCGCGCTTGGCTGCCACTTTGGTGGGCTTTTGAATTGCGACCGCCGGCGCGGGCGCTGCCGGGGACGCGACTGGGGCCGCCGCAGGCTGTATCGCAGCCTCGGCGGCAGCGCGCTCGGCCTCGAGGGCGAGCGTGGCGCGCCGGCGCGCGATCGCGTCGAGGCGCTTGTCCTTCCACTTGCGCAGACCCATCCGCATGTACTCGGCATTGATGTCGAGCATGTCGCAGACGTTGTCGAAGGAAAAGACCCAGCGCTTGTCTTCGTGCGCGATCCATTCGTCAGCATCGCGGAACAATCGCTGGCCTTTGCTGGTGGAGGCGTCGATGCATTTCATGAAGCATTCGATCGCGTCCTCGAGCACGCTCAGGATGAGCCGCTTTTCACCCTCGAGCAGATGCTTCTTGCGCATCGCCTCGAAGTATTGAACGGGCAAAAGGGTGTCGGGCTCGAACAGCCCCGGCAATCTTTCGTCCAGTGTTTCCTTTTCCTGCATCTTTTCTCCGTTACCCGCTTTCAATGTCATGCGTGTATCCACCGCCCCACCCTCCTCATAGTTATGACGCAGCCACGCCTGCGCCTATTCAGAGTCGTCCTCGTTCTGTTCCTTAAATATTTCGTGCCATGCCATCTGGATGGCTTCCAATTTCGCCTCGGTAGAGCCGTCGCGATTGTCATCGAATTCGTCGAGGTCGATAATCCATTGACGCAGATCAGTGAAGCGCGCGGCGAGCGGGTCCAATCCCGGATGATTCTCCGCGAGCACTTCGGCAATTTCCTCGGCCTGATCCCACTTAAACCCCATCTTGAATACGTCCTTCGCCGGGCCTCGGTTGCAAGTTACCCTGCTAGGAAAGGTCCTCCACTGATTTCTTCTCGAGCGCCAGCTTGATAGCGGCGTCCATAATGCGCTCCGCGAACGGAGTGGTAACCTCGTTCAACTCCTCGACGAGTTTTGCGATTAGCTCGCGATCGGTTCCGATTCGGGCCGCCTCCAGCCGCTCCACCACCTCGTCCATGCGGGCACGCTCCCGATTGTCGACCAGGGCCCCGAATTCGCCGAGCTGCTTACGCAGCGCGCCCAGGATTTGCTCGGCGTCGTTGCGGTACGAAATCAGCAGGCGCTCCTCGAGATCCTGCTCCCCGAGATCAACAGCCTCTTCGAGCATTCGCTCGATCTCGTCATCCGTCAGTCCATAGCTCGGCTTGACGTCGACTGAATGCTCGCGGCCCGTGCGCTCATCGCGCGCATTGACATTAAGTATCCCGTTTGCATCGATGAGGAAAGTGACCTCGATGCGCGGGACCCCCGCCGGCTGGGACTGAATCGGCCCCAGCTTGAAGCGCGCCAAGCTACGGCAATCCTTAGCAAGCTCGCGCTCTCCTTGCAAAACATGGATATCAACATGGGTTTGATTATCCACAGCGGTGGTAAAGCCTTCAGCTACGCTGGTCGGAATAGTGGTATTACGATGTATAAGACGTTCCATCACGCCACCCATCGTTTCGATACCCAGCGAGAGGGGGACGACGTCGAGCAGGAGCATGTCGCCCTGCATGCCCATTAGCACAGAAGCCTGCACAGCGGCTCCCAGAGCGACGATCTGGTCGGGGTCAATCGAGCACAGGGGTTCCCTATGGAACATCGCGGCGACCCGCTGGCGGACCAGCGGCATCCGGGTCGAGCCGCCGACCAGAACGACAGCGTCGATGTCGGCGGGGGTGAGCTTGGCGTCGGCAACGGCCAGCTCGCATCGCTTGAGCGTGCGGGCGAGGAAAGGCTCGGCCATGCGCTCGAGGGCACCGCGGGTCAAATGCTTGCGAATCGAGTGGCCGGGGAGATCGACGACGACGGGAGTCTCGGCAACGTCGGTGAGGCGTTGCTTGGCGTTCTCGGCGGCCATGCGAGCGCTGTTCCAGACGTGGCGATCGAGCTTGAGGGCGTCGGGGATTTCAGCGAGCAGCCATTCGACGATGACGCGGTCGATGTCGTCGCCACCGAGATGGGTATCGCCGTTGGTCGCCAGCACCTCGAAGATTCCCTCCTTGATGCTGAGAATCGAGATGTCGAAAGTGCCGCCGCCGAAATCGAACACGGCGACATTGCCGGCCGCGCGGGTGTTCAAGCCGTAGGCGAGCGACGCGGCGGTGGGCTCGTTGACCAGGCGCACGACCTCGAGGCCGGCGAGACGGCCGGCATCCTTGGTGGCCTGGCGCTGGCCGTCGTTGAAATAAGCGGGAACGGTGATGACGACGCGCTCGACTTTTTCGTCCTTGCCGGCGGCACGCAGAGCGCGTTCGGCGCCGTCCTTGAGGGCGCGCAGAATCTCGGCGGAGATTTGCGAGGGAGTGAAGACGCGCTTGCCAATTTGAAAGCGCACCACCGGGCCGCTCAGATCGGCAAACGTATAGCGCGCGCGATCTTCGGGCGCGATCTCGTCGCCGCCCAATCCCATGTAGCGCTTGACGGATCGAATGACAGCGCCGTACTCGCCGCCGGCAAAACCGACCGCGCTGACGCGGCCGTCGCGCTCGACGGTCAGATGCGGCTCCATCTCGATGGCTCGTTCGCCGACGGTGATGGCGCCGTCGGGCGCAATCGCAACGACGCTCGGCAGCAGGGCCCGCTGGTTGCCGCCGATCGCGATAACGCGGGGCGCGCCGTCTTCCATGGCGGCAATCAGGCTGTTGGTGGTGCCGAGGTCTATGCCAAAAATTCGGGACATCTTAACTTAACTTTGCCAGGTTGGTTGGTCAGGCAGCCTTTGAGTTCTCGAGCGCGCGATCGACGTCGCGAATCAGGGTGCGCAGGTAGGCGATGCTCGAAAGAATCGCCTTCAGTTCAAATGTAAGCATCTTTTCATCCGAGCGCTGATCCCATTTCAGGAAATTTCGCTCGAGCTCCGCCAGGCTGGCATCCATCGTGGCTTGAAGCTGGGCGCGGCGCTGGGCGACCTGGGCTGCGAGCTCGCGCGCGGCGTCCGAGTCAGCGGGCGCATCGTGCATCCCGGCGAGTTGCTCCTGCACCTCGAAGACCAGCTCGGCGAGCTCGGGCGGAACGCGCTTGTTGTTCTCGGAGAGCTTTTCACCGATTAGTTCGAGCCAGTAAAGACCGCGGGCGACGGGATCGCGGATCGTGCGGTAGCTGCGGGTGAGAGTCGCGGTGGCGCGCAGACTCGCGTCGCGCACCCGGGCGGCGCTGGAGGCGAAGCGGTCGGGATGAAGCTTGCGGCTCAGCGCGTGGTAGCGGCGCTCGAGCGCGCCGAGATCGATCGTCAGCGTGCGGGGCATCCCCAGCGCGGCGAAACAATCGAGCGGTGCCGCCAGCGGCGACCCGCAATCAGGGCAAATCAGCAGCGGCTGTTGCGGCCGTCCGCATGAAGGGCATTCGATCATCTTGAGACAGCAGTCCCCACGTCCACTCGTTCATACGACGAACGATTCTCCACATCCGCAACTGCGCTTGGCGTTTGGATTGACGACCTTGAAGCCCGACGACATCAGTTCTTCGCCGTAGTCGAGCTCGGAGCCGTTGAGATAGAGAAAACTTTTCTTGTCCACGATGAGACGCGCGCCGTCGCGCTCGAAGACCTTGTCGCGTTCTTTGGCGGCGTCGATTTCCATCCGGTATTGCAAGCCCGAGCATCCGCCGCCAACGACCTTCACGCGCAAGCCGGCGCCTTCGCCCTTGTCGGCGACGAGTTGCTTGATCTTCTGGACGGCGCCCTCGGAAAGCGAAATCACCACGTAAGACTACGCCTCCTTCGACTTGGGCGGCTGCTCCTCGGTTGAAGCGGGATGGTCGCCCTTGCGCTTGCGCCAATCGGCGATCGCGGCCTTGATCGCGTCCTCGGCGAGCACGGAGCAGTGAATCTTGACCGGCGGCAGGTTGAGTTCCTTGACGATGACGGTGTTCTTGATGGTTATCGCCTCGTCGATATGCTTGCCCTTGACGAGTTCGGTGACGTAGCTCGAACTTGCGATCGCGCTGCCGCATCCGAAGGTCTTGAAGCGCGCATCCTCGATCACGCCGTCGTCGCCGATCTTCAACTGCAGCTTCATCACGTCGCCGCATTCCGGCGCGCCGACGACGCCGGTGCCGACGTTGGGCTCGTCCTTGGCGAAGCTGCCGACGTTGCGCGGATTGTTGTAGTGCTCGATAACCTTATCCGAATAAGCCATGATTTTTTCCCTGAAGCGGCGCGTCGATATGACGTTGTGTTATGACTTCCAATTGACCGACTTGAGATCGATTCCTTCCTTCGCCATCTCGTACAGCGGCGACATTTCGCGCAGCCGCTTCACTTCCTTGCTGACCCGGTCCGTCACGTAGTCGACTTCTTCCAGCGTGTTGAAGCGGCCCAGCCCGAAACGAATCGAACTGTGGGCCAGTTCGTCGTCGATGCCGAGCGCGCGGATCACGTACGACGGCTCGAGCGTCGCCGACGTGCACGCGGAGCCCGAGCTGACCGCGATATCGTTGATACCCATCAGCAGCGACTCGCCTTCGACGTAGGCGAAGCTCACGTTCAGATTGCCGGGGAGACGCTCGGTGGGATGACCGTTGAGATAAATTTCGTCGAGGCGCTCGAACAGCCCCGCCTGCAGCTGACTGCGCAACTGAATCAGGCGCCGCGCTTCCTCGGACATTTCCATTCCCGCGATTTCGCACGCCGCGCCCAGGCCGACGATTCCCGGCACGTTGAGCGTCCCCGAGCGCATCCCGCGCTCATGGCCGCCACCGTCCATCATCGGAGTCAGCCGCACGCGCGGTCCCTTGGAGCGAACATAGATCGCGCCGATTCCCTTGGGCCCATAAATCTTGTGCGCGGTTATCGACGCGAGATCGACGCCCGCCTTTTCGAAATCGACCGGCACCTTGCCAATCGCCTGAACCGCATCGCTATGAAAGATGATGCCCTTTTCCTTGGCGATCCTGCCGATCTCCGCGATCGGATGAATCGTGCCGATCTCGTTGTTGGCCCACATGATCGTGATCAGCACGGTCTTGTCGGTGATCGCGCGGCGCACCGCGTCGGGATCGACCATCCCGTACTTGTCAACCGGCAGGTACGTGACCGTGGCCCTGCCCGCCCTCTCCAGCGCGCGGCAACTGTCGAGCACGGCCTTGTGCTCGGTGACGCAGCTGATGATGTGGTTGCCCTTGTCCTTGTAAAACTCGACGACGCCCTTGATCGCCAGGTTGTCGGATTCGGTGGCGCCGCTGGTAAAAATGATTTCCTTGGGCTTGGCGCCGATCAGCGCCGCGATCTGGTTGCGCGAGTGACTGACGGCCTCTTCGGCCTCCCAGCCGAAGCTATGGTTGCGGCTGGCGGCGTTGCCGAACTTCTCGGTGAAATACGGAAGCATCGCATCGAGCACGCGAGAATCGACGCGCGTGGTCGCATGATTGTCCATGTAAACGGGCTTCTTCAGCATCTTCTCTCTCGGTCTCTTTCGGTTCGTTCCGTCAGAAACGCTCCAATCCTTAATAGTGGACCTGTTAGGTATAGTATAGGCCTTTTGCGGCCGTAGTCAAACGGAATCCATCCCCCGTCGGTCGCCCAACAGAATACTGGACCTGCTTAGCCTAGTAAGGCGAATGCGCCCGTTTGTCAAGGGTAATATGAGCCTTACCGAGCGGTCAAAAACAATGGCGATCGAGCTATTTCGGGCGCGGTTTCAGCTCCATCCGCCGCTCCTCACGCCAATCGCTGAAGCCCAGGCGATGCCATGCGGTCGCGCCGATCCAGTTGCGATGCAATACGCTCAACGTGACGACCGTGATACCGGCATCGCGGAACCATTGGTAGGCTTGTTCCAGCATCGGCTTCATTAGGCCGTTTGCTCGAAAGCTCTCTTCCATAAAAGCCTGGCTGATATAGCCGATGGATTGAGGAATGTCGCCGTCGCTCTGGCGCTTGAGGCGAACCCACAGATGGCCGACGAGGCGCGCGTCGGTGCTTGCGACCCAAATCGCGTGATACTCGCGATTGAGCACCAGTTTCAGCCAGTTGGGCGCATCGCGAATTCCGTCCCAATCGAAGCGCGCGCGCGGATCGAGCGCTTCCTCCCACGCCGCCAGCGCGGCGATCAGCCGCGAAAGCTCCGGGATATCGGACTGGGTGGCGCGGCGAATCTGAACAGCCATCGCAGGGTTCCTCCGTGAGTCAGAAGGGGCCGCGAATTGTTTCGTCGAACGAAATCTCGAGCAAGTGGCGCTCGGTGCGAATCGACTTCAGCGCGGCCTCGCGCGTTTGCTCGAATTCGCGCTCGAGCCACGGCGCGAGCTGCTCGATCAATTTTTCAGGAGAGTCCGAGTCCACGTTGCCGATCAAGCCGGCCGCGATGCGGCATCTGAGCGCGAACTTCTCGATTCCGTCGCCACGCTCGAGGCCGAGCGTCAACACGACCGAGCCGGCGGCGCGCGCGATCGGCGCGGCGCTCGCGATCGCGTAGATGCCGCGGCCGGTTTTCAAGGTTGTTGGCAAGCTGAACGCCGTCCAAATAGACGCCGACCGCAAAAGCGCCCGTCGAGATTCTTCCCCTTCGGCAGCACTCAGGGCTTCGGCTCAATCACGGCAACCTTCGCTCAGAATGACACAAGAAAATGATCAGGCCGCGCGCGAGGAGGCGGTCCGAGTGCGGCCGGAACCGCCCTCCCAGAACAGCACCACCGGGCCGGCGATATAGATCGAGGAATAAGTGCCGGTGATGAAGCCGATCAGCAGGGTGAACGCCGACGGGCGCAGGATCGGGCCGCCGAACGCGAGCAGCGAGATCAGCACGGTGATTGCGGTGCCCGAAGTCAGGATGGTGCGCGAAAGAGTCTCGTTGATCGCGCGATTCATGATCGAGGCGATCGGCTCGCGCCGGCGCTTGGTTGAATCCTCGCGGATGCGGTCCGAGACGATGATGGTGTCGTGGACCGAGTAACCAATAACGGTCAGCACCGCGGCGAGCGTGGTCAAATCGAACTGGTACTGGGAGATCACCAGCGCGCACATCACGACCAGCACGTCGTGGATGAGCGCAATCACAGCGCCCGCGCCGAAACTCCAGCTCACGTGGCGGAACTGGATCGCGATGTACACGCCCATGAACATGGTCGCGATGATAACCGCGGCAAAGCCCTTGCGGCGCAAATCGCTGCCGACTTTGGCGCCGACGCTCTCCACTCGCACTACCTTCGCGATGCCCGGGCCGTAGGCTTTGTCGAGCGCGGTCTCGAGCCGGGGTCCGATGCTGCCGATGTTCTTGATCGCCTGGAAGCGCGCGAGAAAAGACTGGCCGGCCTTGCCGAAATCCTGGACGGTGACTTCGCCAAGATCCAGTGGCGCGAGCGCCTTGCGAATCGCATCGCCGTTGGTGCGGGCGGAGAACTCGATTTGCGCGACGCTGCCGCCGGCAAAATCGACGCCGTAGTTGAGCCCGCGGGTGAAGAGCAGCACGATCGCCGCGATGTTAATCACGGTTGAAAGCGCGATGAAGAAAAAACGCTTCCCGACGAAATCGAGATTGATGTCGGGACGGATGAGCTGTAATGACATCGGCCCTGTTTATCTTTTCGTGGTCACGCGCACAAGTACGCTCAGCTCGCGGCCGCGCGCTTGCGCGTCGATCGGGTTGGCCGGCGCGACGGTCCGCCGCTTTCCTTGGCCGCCGCGGCGGCTGCGCTGGTGGCGGCAGCCTGGGCCTTGGCGCATGCGCCGCACAGGTTGTTCAGATTGGCGGGATCTTCGCTGAACCCGTCGTCGAGCGAGTGGCACACTTTCAGGCATGCGGCGCAGATGAAGTAGATGCCCTCGATGGTCTTGTTGATTCGTTCGCGGTTGAGAATTCTTCCGCGCAGTTTCTCGATCCGGATGCCGAGCAGCTCGCCATACTGGCGCTTGATTTTTCGCCGGCCGGCTTCGTCCTTGGGAAGGTCGGCATCTTCGTCCGCCTCGTCCGCCATGTCGCCGAAGGAGGCGTACTTGTCGCGCTTGGAAGTCTTGCTCTTGCGCGCTCTGCCCATCGCGAATCTCCCTGCCGCTTAGCGCGTGCGTCCGACGTAGCCGCAGTTCTTTTCGCAGACCAGGTAGAAGCCCTTGCGGCCGAAGCCGGCGAACTTGGTCACCTTGCTCTCGGCGCCGCACCCGGGACAGATGTGTTTCTGCTGGAGGCCGGCGTTTTTCTCAGCGGTCTTTGCCTTTTTCTCTGCCATGACGTGAAATGCTCTCGACTTGGATTAACGGCCCCGATTTGAACTTGGAAATCAGATCAACGTTTACGCAAAACGACCCGGCCATTGGACGCTTCCATCTGGCCAGGTGCATCCTCAAAGGTAAGGTCGCGACGCCGTGTAGTCAATAGCCCGGCGCGCCCGGATAGTTGCCCGCGCGCGCCAGCCGTGCAAGCGTGAATCATCTTGGACTCGCACCTGCAAGAAAACGACGCCGTAATATTTATCGATCGCAAGGGGCGCCGCTACCTAAAGATGCTGCGGGCGGGCAAGAAGCTGCTCATCCGCGGCGAGCTGCGCGCCGACGATTTGTTCGGCGTCGAGGAAGGATCGCGCGTCAAGTTCTCGACCGGCGAGGCATTCCTGGTGTTGCGGCCGACCTACGCCGACCTGATCCCGCATCTGCCGCGCGCGTCGCAGGTGATTTATCCCAAGGACACCGGGCCGCTGCTGATTTGGGGCGACGTGTTTCCGGGCGCGACGGTTATAGAAGGCGGCACGGGCGCGGGTGCGCTGACGATTGCGCTGCTCAGAGCGGTGGGGCCGGCGGGGCGCGTGATCTCCTACGAACTGCGTGAGGATTTCGCCGACGCCGCACGCAAAAACGTCGCCGCATTTTTCGGCGACGCGCCCAACTGGACGATCAAGGTGCGCGATCTCTACGCGGGCTTCGATGAAACCGGCGTCGATCGGATGTTCCTCGATCTGGCGGAGCCGGGGCGCGCGCTTGGGGTCGCGGCGTCGGCGCTGCGGCCCGGCGCCGTGCTGGTCTGCTACGTGCCGACCGCGATCCAGCTCAAGGACACGGTCGAGGCGATTCAGGCGCGGAGCGATTTTGGCGAGATCGAAAGCTTCGAGACGCTGCTGCGTCATTGGCAGGTAAAGGGGATGAGCGTGCGGCCGCACTTCAGGATGATCGCGCATTCCGCGTTTATCATCGTGTCGCGCAAGCTGGTCGCCGCCTCCTCGAATCCGCACGAGCATCAGCAAGAACCGATTCCCGCCGCCGACTCGGGCGAAGGCGAATCCGACGGCGTCGATGCTGACGAGCCGCTCGACTGACTCGTCCACTGAAGCGATTTGGGAACTCGCCCAATCCGGGCGCAGTTGAAGTAAGCGATGGATGACCGCTCGAAACCGCGGTCGCCACTGGGCCGCAGGAAATTCCTGATCGCGTCAGGCGCCGCGATCGCGCTGGCAGGCATCCCGCTGGGCAGGCGAATCGCGCGCGCGGCCGCGCCGGCATCGAAATTCGGCGGGCCGACGCCGAACTCGAATTTTTACGTGACGTCGTCCGCCGGGACGCCGGCGGTGGACCTCAATTCGTGGCGGTTCAGCATCAAGGGCCTGGTGGAAAATCCGCTGCAATTTTCCTACGCGGATCTTCGCAAGCTGCCGAAGATAGAGGAGATGCTGACGCTCGAATGCATCTCGAACCCGCCCGACGGCACCGCGATCAGCAACGCCAACTGGACCGGCGTGCGACTGCGTCCGCTCCTGGAGCGCGCGCGCGTCAAGCGGGGAGCGAGGTTCGTCGCGATGCGCGGGGCGGACGGCTATCACACGGTGCTGCCCGTCGACGAACTGATGCGCGAGGAAAATTTTCTGCCGTACCTCATGAATGGCGAGCCGCTGCCCGCCAGGCACGGCTATCCGCTCAGAATTTTCATCCCGGGAAAGTACGGGATGAAACAGCCGAAGTGGATCACCGAGATCGAATTCGCCGACCACGAAATCCCCGGCTACTGGGAGGTTCGCGGATGGAGCGATATCTGCTGGCGCAAGGTCAACTCGGGCTTTTTCTCGCCGCGCGTCGAAGGGGGGCTGATGTCGATCTTCGATCGAAAGGCCAAAGTGACGGCTCCCGTGGATATCTATGGATGGGCGTTGGCGGGACCGTCGGGCATCAAGCGCGTTGAGCTGTCGCCGGACGACGGCGTCACGTGGCACAACGCGCAACTGGTCGAGAACAGCTCACCGTACGTGTGGACGGTGTGGAAGTATCGCTTCGCGCCCCAGGCCGCCGGCGATTTCATGATTCGCGTGCGCGCGACCGACGGCGGCGGCGTCGCTCAGCCCCCGGCCGATCCGCAGACAGGCAGCGGCATGAGCGGGCAGGCGCGGCTCGCGCTCCAAGTGACCAGCGTCTGAAAACGATCCGCGAAAACTAGCGGAGTAACGTAGCGGTGTGAAGTGCGCGCGCCGTGGACATCGCGCCGGTCGCGCTAAAGCTGCCGCCCGCCGCGGGATTGAACAGCTCCGCGCTGCTGAGCGCCGCGCCGTGAGCAGCCGGATCGGCGGCCCCTATCCCGCCGGCGATCAGCACGCGATGCGGGGTCGGCCCGGTCGCGAGCAAGGTTGCGGTATGCCCCGCGCGCGCAACGCTCATCGATTGATTGCAGCGGGTCGTTTCGGTGTTGAATCCACCGACGCAAGTGAAATCCCCGGTGTTCGGATCGAACGTCTCGGCCGAATTGCTGATCAGTCCCGACGCTCCCGACAGCACGCCGCCCGAGACTGCCACCGAGCCGTTGAATCCTCCCGCGAGCAGCACGCTCCCGTCGTCGAGCAGCGTGGCCGTGTGGAGCGAGCGCGGCTCGTTCATGAAGCTCGAGAGCAACAGGAATTCCTGCGTGGCGGGATCGTAGATCTCGGCGCTGCTGTCCTTGAAATAAAAGCTCGAGCCGCCGACTCCGCCCGCTATCAGGACCTTGCCGGCCAGCGGGCCGCTGGTAAACAGCGTCGCGGTATGCGCCGCGCGCTGATGGTCCATCGGGAAGGTCGCCGGGGTAAACGAGTTCGACGCGGGATCGTAAATGTCGGCGGAGCTGGTCGTGTCGCCGGATAGATTGGTCGCGCCTCCCACCACCAGCACTTTGCCGCTGAGCAACAGCGTCGCGGTGTGAAACATCCGCCTATCGCTCATCGGGTTGTTGACCGCGATGAACTTGCCGCCGGCAGGATCGTACAGCTCGGCGGTATCGAGCACGTTGCCCAGATTGTCCTGGCCTCCGACGACCAGGACGTTGCCGTTGGTCAATGTCGTCGCGGTAAAGCCCATCCGCGCCGCGGCCATCCTGCCGGCCGGCGAGAACGCGCCGGTCGCCTCGTCGAAAATCTCCGCGCCGCTGAGCACGCTGCCTTCGAGATTGAGCGAAAAATTCTTGATCGCGGCGACCCCGCTGAAGCCGCCGTCGAGCATCACCTGGGTCGCCGATAGCGCCACCGCCGATGCGCCCGCGCGACTCGACGCCGCGCCGCCGGTCACGACGAACTGCCCCGCCGACGGATCGAAGAACTCCGCAGTCGCGAGGCTTCGATTCGACGCGTCCGCACCGCCCGCGATCAGCACGTCGCCCGCCACGGGAATCGCGGCCTTGAGGTTGTGAATTGCGGCGTGATGGGCGCTTGAGGCCGCGCCGCCCGCGCCTGAATCGTCTGCCACGGCTCCGTCGTGGGACGGCGATTCGATACTCTCGCCGTTGATGCACCCGCTCGCCGCGACCAGGCCGATCAGTCCGACCAGACTGAGCGCTGCGAGCGCACTTCGCGCCCATCGGGGGCTGGTATGCAGATGCTTTTGCAAACGCACTCGACTCTGAGAACTCGGGATTCACCCACTCGAAGTTGCCGCATTCGCGGGCATCAAATGGGCATAGATGCGCGCCAGTTAGACGAATCTTAGGCAAAATAGTTTCAAATCAGGATTCATCCGGATCCTGGCCGCCTGCCGATGGCGGCGGCAGCGCAGTATTAAGCCGGTGGCAGGGTCCGCGCGCGACAACGGAGCGCGGCCTTAACATTGGGTGCAGGGGTCACCCCTGCCCAAGGAGGTGCGGAACCCACGGTGGGTTCCGCACTAAATAAACTGATTTCCCCTTCCCCACGCGGTGCGGGCGGGCAAATCAATGCGAGAAAATTCCCCTGAAGAACTTTCCCACCGCGCCAAAAACATCCGATGAAGATGGACTCGCCGACGCGACCGGCGCGGGCGGCGCGAATCCCGGCGCCGGTGGCATCGTCGCCGACGCTGGCGCAGACCCAGGCGCGCTCGCAAACATTCCGCCGTGCAGAGGGCACATCTGCGTCGGCTCGGTGCCGATCAGAAACGGCAGCGAGACTTGACGCGGGCAAGCCGAGGTCGCAAGACCGCCGGATTCGGGATCGATCGTAGCCATCGTAATTCCCGACGGCTCGGGGAAATCTTCCGGATCCGCCGGCGCCGCATCCTGCATGAACTGAACCCACGCCGGCAGCGCGGCCTGCGCTCCCGTCAATCCCAGGCTCTCGGGTTCGTCGAAGCCGACCCAAACGCCGCAAACTATCGCCGGCGTGTAACCGATGAAGTACGCGTCCTTGTAATCCTGCGTTGTGCCGGTCTTGCCCGCCGCCGGAAAATCCAGCCCCATCCGGCCCGCGCTCGCGCCGGTTCCATAGCGCAGTACGGCTTTGAGAGCGCCTGTGATCAAATACGCGACGGCGGGACGAATCACGCGATTCTCCACGTCCGCGTGCTGGTAGATCAGATGGCCCTTGGCATCGACCACCGACTCGACGGCGTACGGTGGCGACTGCAGGCCCTCGCTCGCAAACACCTGGTACGCGGAGGTGAGTTCGAGCAGCGTAGTCTCGTCGGCGCCGATCGAAATCGGCAGCACCGCGGGAAGATCCTCGTGGATGCCCATTTCGTGCGCGGTGCGAACGATCGTCGCGGCGCCAAGCCGGCTGCCGACGTACGCCGTCGGCACGTTGAGCGATTCGAACAGCGCCTGCGCAACAGTCACCTGCGGTTGATAGGTGCGCTCGTAGTTCGCGGGCGTCCATCCGTTGAACGTCATCGGCTCGTCGGGCAGCGTGGACGCCAGCGTCAGCGGCGGCGAGAACGGCGCGCGGTCGGGATCGAGCGCGGCCAGATACACGATCGGCTTGAATGCCGACCCGGGCTGGCGCTCGGCGTTGGCGGTGCGATTAAACTGGCTCTCAGAGTAGTCGCGCCCGCCAACCATCGCGCGAATCGCGCCGCTGTCGGCGTCCAGCGCGACCATCGAGGTCTGCAGCTTGCCGTCGATCTTCGTGCGGCGCAGGCGGCGATGGTTCTTTTCGAGCTGCGCGATATTTTCCGTGACCGCGTCGACGGCGTCGCTCTGAAGTTCAGTGTCGAGCGTCGTATAGACCTTGAGTCCCTCGAGATGGCCGTTGAAGCCGGGAATCCTGGCCACGAACGCGGTCACATAGTCGGTGAAATACGGCGCGCGGCGCAGTCCCGGCGGCTTGGTGATTTGAATCGGCGCGGCAACGGCGGCCGCGTAGGTGGCGTCGTCGATCACGCCGGCGCGCTTCATCACGCCGAGCACCACGTCGCGCCGCTTGCGGCATGCGTCGGGATGACGGCGCGGATCGTACAGCGTCGGCGCCTGAATCATTCCGATCAGCGTCGCGGCCTCGGCGGGCGTCACCTCGGCCAGGTCCTTGGCGAAGAAATATCGCGCCGCCTGCGGCATCCCGTCGATCGGGGTGCCCTCGTACTCGCCCATCGGCACGTCGTTGATGTAGCGCTCGAGGATCTCATTCTTGCTGAGCCGGAATTCGAGCACCGCGGCGACTGCAAGCTCGCGGAACTTGCGGCTGAAGCTGCGCTCGTGGCGCTCCATGAAGGTCCGCGCCAGTTGCTGGGTGAGCGTGCTGGCGCCCTGAACGAGGCGGCGGGCGCGCAAATCGGAAACGGCGGCCTCGACGATACGGATCGGATCGATTCCCGGATGGTAGTAGAAGAAGCGGTCTTCGTTGGCGAGCAGTCCTTTGACCAGGTAGGGCTTCAGCTGGTCGAGTTGGACCTCGACGCGTTCGGCGGGCGCGCCGGGCAGCAGCCGGCCGATCACCTCAGGCTCGAGCATCGCGTCGGACTTGGCCACGCCGAACGAATCGGCAACGCCCGCGATACGCGCGCCGTCGAGGCTCACGCGCACCATTTCGGCGGGATACTCCTTCGCGCCGTCGTGAAACGATCGCAAGTAAATCGCGATCGCATTCGGCGCGCGGGTGTACTCCCCCGGAGCATTAGCCGCGGGCACTTGCGAGTAGCTCAACTGCGCCAGCCGGTCCAGCAGTCCGGCCCGCTCGAGGTCGTCGCCGGGGCGGATCGGAAACGGCGCGGAGAAGATCGCGGAGCTGAGCGCGGCGCGACGATTCTCGATCAGCGCGGAGATCTCGCTGTAGAGTTGTGCGAGATAGAATCCGAGCGCGAAGAAAACGAGCAGGAATCCGCCGGCGGCGAGATTTCGCACGCGCCATCCGCGGATTCGCCACTCACGGCGTTTCTTTTTGCCCGGATTCGCTTTCACCGGCGCCCGCCGTCCGCCACCCATCGCTGTTAATCCCTCAGCTACAAGGTTAACCGCGTCCCGCCGCCTGATCCATCGACCCTCATTGTTTGTAGCCGAAGCGTCGCAGCATCGCGTGCCGCTCGGCCTGATCGCCGGCGCTCTCGACGCCCTTGGGCGAACTGCCGTCGATCACGCCAATCACGCCGCGTCCGCCTCCGTCCTCCGCCACGATCACGCGCACCGGATTCGCCGTCGCGCAAAACACCGTGCATACTTCGCTCACCGATTTGATCTGATTGAGCACGTTGACCGGGAATGCGTTGCCAAGAATCACCACGAACACGTGCCCTGCCCCGATTGCCGCCGAGGCTTCGACCGCCGACTGTTCCAGCGCGGGGTCGGTGCCGGTGCGCCGAATCAGGCATGGGCCCGAGGCCTCGCAGAACGCCAGCCCGAACTTGATTCCCGGGACCGCCTGCACGAGAGCCTCGTAAACGTCCTCGACGGTTTTGATGAAGTGCGCCTGCCCGACGATCACGTTGGAGTCCGCTGGCTTCGAGATTTCGACGATACTCAGTTGCATAGTGCTTGCCCCTTGTGACTATTGCGGTGATGATAATCGCGTGGATGCGGCGCCGGAAGTGAGTATCCGGCAATGGAGGCGTGGTGGCTACCGGCCTGACCCTTCGCACGAATTCCGAGACGCGGCTGCCGGCGTTTTTTTACCGGCTCTCCTCGCGCGCGCAGCGCACCTGGCTGAGGAGCGACACCGTCAAGCGCTACGACTATGTCCCCAACGATGCGGCGCGCAACTCGCTCGACGCCCTGATGCGCGTGCTCGAGACCGGCAACCTCGCGGGATGCACCACCTGCGCGCGCGCGTTGGCCGCGGAAATATGCCGGGGGCTGGCGACCGCGCCGGTCAGCGTCGAGGTTCGCGGCGTGCGCCCTCGCAATCAGCGCGGCGAGCTGCACGGGCTATTCTATCCATACGACCCGCGGATGCGCCGGCCGCCGTACATCGTGCTCTGGATGCGCACGGCGCAGCGCCACGACGTCGTCAAGCCGAAGACGTTCGTGCGAACGCTGATGCATGAAGTCGGGCACTATCTGGACTACGCACTGCTGCGGCTCGAGGATTCATACCACACGCAGGGATTCTTCAAGCGCGAATCGTCGCTGGTGCGCGCCCTGTTCAATTCTTGACCGAGTCCGCCGCTTCCCTTGACAGCGGACGCTTCGACGCCGATAGCTATTCTCGGTATGCGCCGGCGCGCGGAGCGCATCTACATGACAACGCCGTTTACAACGACGCGCATCGGGTAGGAGAGATGGCTACTGGTATGGGATTCATTCAGAGATTGTTTTCGCCGGTTTCGGCGCGGGCGGAGTTGCTTGAAGAACTGGCCGTGCTCGCCGGCCGCAATCAGGGGTTGATCGATCGCCTGAAGCGGCACGCCGCGCTTACCTCACCGAATATCAAGACCGGAGTCGAGGCGCTCGCCGAAAAGGAAAAATCGCACGTCAAGGTGATTCAATCGATTCTCGCCGATCACAACGTATGGGCGAAGCTGCCGGAAGCCGCGCTGCATGACGGCGCGAACAACTGGGCGCGCCTCAGCGGCGACCTTGAGGTACTCGGCGCGCTTGCGGCCGAGCTGCGTATCGATGCATTGAAGTGGGAGTCAGTCGACGAAGACGTCGCGGGAAAGCTGCTTCAACTGGCTATCGAGGATGACGATCGCGAACGCGAGCTGCGCAAGCTCGCGCTCAAGTGCGACGCGCTCGCGCTGGACTGACTACAAGTAGCGCTGCAGCCCGCGGCGCTCGAGTTCCTCGGTGACGCGGCGGACATGCGGCGACATCGCGCGGTGCGCAACCAGGATCGCATCCCCCGTATCGACGACGATCAGATCGCGCACGCCAAACAACACCATCAGGCGCGAATCCGGGTACGCCAGCACGCGCTCGGATTCCAGTGCGATCGCGTTGCCGCGAAGCACGTTGCCGCCCGCTTCGCCGATTGCATCCCACAGCCCGTCCCACGATCCCACGTCATGCCATGAAAATCGCGCGCGCACGCCGAGCATGTTGGAGCTTTTCTCCATTATCACGCGGTCGAACGAGTCGAACCGCAGCCTCCCGTAGGCGCGCGCCAGTTTCGTCCGCGGAGTCAGCGCGAGCCGTTGCGCCGCCTTGCCGAGCGCCGGGCAATGCGCGGCGAATTCCCGCGCCAACGTCCGCGTCGATGCCACGAACATCGAGGCATTCCACAAGTAACGCCCGCTGCGCACCATCCGCCGCGCAATTGCGAACGTGGGTTTCTCGACGAACTTTTCGATCTTGAATCCGGCGCCGGCCTTCGGACCGATCTTCTGATAGCCGTAGCCGGTTTCGGGCCGGGTCGGAGTAATCCCTACCGCGACGATCGATTCGTTCGACGCGGCGAGACCGATTGCTTCGGCGAGTGTACGGCGATATTGAGCGGCGGTCGCGATGTAGTGATCCGCCGCGACCGCAGCGATGATTCCGTCGCCCAGCCGGCGCTGGATAATCGCGGCGCCGTAAGCGATCGCCACTGCGGTGCCGCGCGCGTCGGGTTCAACGATCAGGTTATCCGCCGGAATCAGCCCGCGGAGCGCGCGCCGAAACGGCGCCTGATGCGCCGCTGCCGCCAGCACGAAAATTCGCTTGCGCGGGATCAGCGGCACATGACGCGCGATCGTATCCGCGAGCAGGCTGGTCTTGCCGTCGATCGAAAAAAGCGGCTTGGGCCTTGCCTCGCGGCTCGCAGGCCAAAAGCGCGTGCCGCGGCCGCCCGCGATAATCAGCACCGAGGCGCGCTGCGGCGTGGAAGCTGGAGCCATCGCGTCAGATAGCGCCGAGTTCGCGGAGTTTGCCGTCGAACAGCGCGCGAATTTCGGCCAATCGCTTTTCGCTGGTAGCTTCGAAGCGCGTCACCAGCGCGGGCTGGGTATTCGACGCGCGCACCAGGCCCCATCCGTCGGCAAAATTCACGCGCACGCCGTCGATGTCGATGACCTCATAGTGCTTGCGGAAAAAATCGGCCGCCTGCCGCACCACTTCGAATTTACGATCGTCGGGGCAGTCAACGCGAATCTCGGGCGTGAAGTGGCTGGGGGGAAGATCGGCGAGAATCGCGCCGAGGCCACGCCCCTCGCGGCTCAAGATTTCAAGAATGCGGAACGAGGCGTAGATAGCGTCATCGAAGCCGAAGTAGCGGTCGGCGAAAAACATGTGCCCGCTCATCTCGCCCGCCAGCGCCGCGTGCTCCTCCTTCAACTTGCTCTTGATGAGCGAATGGCCCGTCTTCCACATGATCGGCCTGCCGCCGTGGCGCGCGATGTCGTCGTACATCCGCTTGGAGCATTTCACGTCGCCGATAATCGTCGCGCCGGGACGCTCGCGCAGCAACGCCCGCGAGAACGCGACCATCAGCTCGTCGCCCCATACGATCCTTCCGTTCTCGTCCACCGCACCGACGCGGTCGGCGTCGCCGTCATACGCGATGCCGATCGCAGCCTTGTTTTTTTTCACCGCCGCGATCAGATCGCGCATGTTCTCCTCGACCGTAGGGTCGGGATGATGGTTGGGGAAGCGCCCGTCCATCTCGGTGTAAAGCTCGATCGTATCGAGTCCGAGCCGCTTCATCAGCGGAGCCGCGACCACGCCGCCGCATCCGTTGCCCCCGTCCACGACGACCTTGAGTCCCGGCGTGAGCTTGAACTGCGACATGATGAAGTCGTTGTAGTCGGGAATCACCGGGCGGTGGGAGAGCGTGCCTGTGGCGCCGGTCGTGACAAAATCCTGGCGCTCGATTATATCGCGCAGCCGCTGAATCTCGGCGCCGTAAATCGTCGTCGCACCCACGCCCAGCTTGAAGCCGTTGTACTCGGCCGCGTTGTGACTGCCGGTAATCATCGCGCCGCCGTCCATCTTCCAGCTCAGCACCGAAAAATAAAGCAACGGCGTCGGCACCACGCCGATGTCAACCACGTTGATGCAGCCGGAAAGGAGACCCTCGACGAGCCGATCGCGCAACCGATCCGATGACAGCCGACAATCGCGGCCGAGCGTGATCGTTTTTTTCCCCGCGCGATGCAACAAGGTGGCGTAACCGCGCCCGAGATCGACCACGAAGTCGTCGTCGAAATCGTTTGCGACGATGCCGCGGATGTCGTACTCGCGGAATACCTGCGAATTCATTATCGTCAGTCTGTGCGACCTATTACGTCAGTGCAAGATAGCTGCTTGCGCGATGGTTACCAATGACCGCCGCCGGGAAATCGCCGGCGGGTGACCGGGCCCGCGTCGCGATTGTCACCGGCGCCGGCCGCGGCATCGGACGCGCGGTTGCGCTCGAACTCGCGCGCGCCGGCTACTCGCTATGCCTCGCCGCTCGCTCGCGCGATGAGCTCGAAGAAACCCGCTCGCAGACCGGGTTGCCGCCGGAGCGCGCGTTGATTGTCCTGGTCGATCTGGCCGCTGAGGAAGCGCCCGAGAATTTGATTAGCGCCGCGCTCGATTGCTACGGGCATATCGACGTGCTGGTGAACAACGCCGGATGGGCTCCGCCGCGAACGCCGCTGCTCAAGCTGCGTACCGTCGATCTCGATCGCATGATCGCGGTTAATCTGCGCGCGCCGATCGCGCTTACCCGGATGGCCGCGGCAGCTATGGCCGCGCGAGGCGCCGGCGCGATCGTCAACGTCGCATCGTCGGCCGCCATCAAGGCTCCCGCCGGCGAGGCCGTCTATGCCGCGACCAAAGCCGCGCTGATCGCGTTCACGCGCGCGGCGTTCGGCGAGTTGCGCCAAAGCGGGCTCAAGCTCGCGGTGATCGTTCCGGGCCTGGTCGATACCGCGCTGATTCCGAACAACAAGCGGCTCGACCGCGCGGCGATGCTTTCGACGGCCGACGTCGCCCAGGCCGTGATGCAGATCGTGAACTCTCCGGCGGGCGCATGTCCGGTCGAAGTGACGCTCGAACCGCAGCTCGATCCGGAGCGGCAGGGGTGACCCCTGCACCCAGTGATTAAGAAGAGACGTGCGGAGTTTGCCCTGAGTACTCGTAGGGTCCCTGTTAGGGAGGTTAATGCAAAGGAGGCCGCGCAGCCTCTTTCCGCGCTGGTTCCCGTTTCCGCGCGGGAAGGGGTTAGGGGATTAGGTTAGCGTGCATCGATCATTCACGGCGAGATTCGCGCTCGTGCTGGCGGCGGGAGTCGCCGGCGCGATCGTTCTCGCACCGCTGGCGGTTCTCGGATTATCGGCTGCGGGATGGCGCTTCCCGTTTCCCCGAATTTTCGATCGGACCGTGATGGCGACGCTGTTGCTCGCGATGCTTTGGGCTGCGCGCGACTTGAATCTCGGCTCGCTGCTGAGCCGCGCCTTCAGGCATCCCGCAACGCCGAGCATCGTCCGCGCGATTCGCGGTCTGGTGGTGGCGATCTGCGCGATTTCGATTCTATTCGCGCTGGCGCTGGCGGCCGGCGGCAGCGGAATCGTCGATCTTGGAGCGGCCGCAGCGCTGATCCCAAAATATTTTCTTTCGGCGATCGCGATCGCGATCATCGAGGAAGGATTCTTCCGCGCGTTTCTGCTCGGCGGCATGAAAGGCGACTTCGGCAACCGGGTCGCGCTGATTGCAAGCGCCGCAATCTACGCCGTCGCGCATCTCGTGCGATCTCCGGCGCGCTTCTACGTCACCGGCTACGAGCCCGCGGCCGGCTTGATCACGCTCGCGCACAGTATCGACCAATTCACCAATCCCGCGATCGCGATTCCCACCCTGATCGGCCTATTCCTGCTCGGGATCGTTCTCGGTGAAGCGTATATCCTCACGGGCAGTGTGTATTTCTCTATCGGCTTGCACAGCGGCTTCGTGCTGGGAGCGAAGCTGTGGCCGAAAATAATCCTCGGCCGTGGCGCGCTTCCGTGGTGGATTGCAGGCGGTGGCGCGATTCCGTTAATCGGCGGCGCCGCCGCCTGGGTAATCGCAATTGTTATCCTCGCGATGCTGCGCCCAATCACCGGCGCGCGCCAAACGGCGCCTGACGGCTAATCGTACAGCGAGGGGGAGCCGCTTACGGGGCGGGTGCGGTAGCGGCGATGCGTCCAGAGCCATTGCTCGGGATGCTTTCTGACCATCTCTTCGATAGCCTTTTGATAGCGGGCGGTGTTCACCAGGGTATCGGCTTCGCGGTCGCCAGTCCGCTGCTGCGGGATTTCCTCGAAAATTTCAATCACGTGACTGCGGCTGTCCGGCTGGCGCACGATAAACACGGGCACCACCGGCGCACCCGCCATCATTGCGAGGCGATCGAATCCACTCGGGGTGGCGGCCAGCTCGCCGAAAAACGGCACCCAGATGGCCTCGGAGCGCTTGGCGTTCTGATCGAGCGGGATGCCGATGATCTCGCCGCGCTTGAGCGAGCGCAGCATCTCGCGCGCCGCGGTGTGCTTGCGAATGGTCCGCACTCCCACCCGCTGGCGGATGAAGGTTACCAGTGCGTCGCCGGCCGCAAAGCGCTGGGTGTGATGAACCACGGTGATCTGGAAGCCGTGCAGCGCATGTCCCGCGGGCAGCAGCTCGAAATCTCCAAAGTGCGCAGTCAGGATCAGCGCGCCCTTGCCGGGGTACCGCGGCGTGAGATTGTTCCAGATGTCGAGCCGATTGTAGGTGACGCGGCGCGCCAGGCGGCGGTAGAAGAATCCGCCCAGCCGAACGTATTCGGCGCCGGTCCAGCCAAGGTTGATGTACGAGGCGCGCAGGATGCGGCGGCGCTCGGCGTCGCTCTTTTCGGGAAACGCGATCTCGAGATTGCGGATTCCGATTCGCGTGTGACGGCGGTCAAGACGATGGGCGATCAGGCCGCCTGCCTCTCCCAATTTGTAGAGAATGAAGTCGGGGAGGAGGCTGAGCGTGTGCAGCACGCCAACCAGCAGCCAGAAGATCAGCCGATCCTTGAGGCCCAGCTGAATGCGCATGCTGTTGGGGATTCCAGTGCCGAGCGGAAAGTCCGGTTCGTTCATGCCGCCGCCGGCTGGAACCGCGCCGCGCTTCAACATCTCGCCCACTGAATCGGGCGATTCGCGGCGATCGAGCCTGGGACTTGCTGAAGAATGCACTGATACCATCGGGTGCGATGCTCTCTATAATACCGATCGTTCGCGTTTGGGGCCTTTGGGAATCACGACGAGGCCCGAATCGGTGACGAAGAATCGCTGCCGATCGCGCTCGAGGTCATATCCTATCTCTTCGCCCTCGGGAACATAGACGTTCTTGTCGATGATCGCACGGCGAATTTTCACGTGCCGCCCGATTTCCGCGTAGTCCATGATGACCGAATCCTCGACCAGGCTGTACGAATGGACGAATACCGAGCGCCCGAGCACGGAATTGCGAATGGCGCCGCCCGACACGATACAGCCCTCCGAGATCACCGAATGAAGCGCCAGCCCGCGCCGCCCGTTCTCGTCGAAGACGAATTTCGCCGGCGGCTGATCGAAGTACGCGGTGCGCAGCGGCCAGAGCGGATTATACAGGTTCAGATGCGGGCGCGCGTCACGCAGGTCCATGTTGGCCTCGAAGTACGCGTCGAGGGTTCCCACGTCCCGCCAGTAGCTGAGATTGAGCTCGGAGTCGCCGCGGATGCGATTGGTCATGAAGTTGTACGCGTAAACCGGTACTCGATTGATCAACGCCGGGATGAGGTCGCGGCCGAAATCGTGATTGCTGTTTTCCTTGATCGAATCCTCGATCAGCGCCTCGCGCAGCACCTGGGGATTGAACAGGTAGTTGCCCATCGAGGCCAGCGAGCGTCCCGGCGCACCGGGCATCTGGGGCGGATTGTCGGGCTTTTCCACGAAGCCTGAAACGCGCAGGCCCGAATCGACCTGGACGATGCCGAACTGATCCGCCTCGTCCACCGCCACCGGCAGAGTCGCGACCGTGACCGCCGCCTTGCGATCCATGTGAAACTCGATCATCTGCTGGATGTCCATCCGGTAGATGTGGTCGGCGCCAAAGACCGCGACCAGGTCCG
The DNA here is from genome assembly GCF_050013435.1 of Binatus sp. (SeqCode). GTDB lineage: Bacteria > Desulfobacterota > Binatia > Binatales > Binataceae > Binatus. The sequence continues at coordinate 43,627 of NZ_JBEKFG010000012.1, forward strand.
GCTTGGTGTCGTCGATGAGATTGAGATTTTGAAAAATCGCATCTGCCGTCCCCTGGTACCAGGTCTCGCCCATCCGCATCTGGGCCGGAACCGGAATGACAAAGTGATCGGGCAGCATCCCGCCGAATTGCCATCCGTCCTTGAGATGCTCGATCAGCGATTGGGAGCGCCATTGGACCAGCACGTAGATCGCGTAGATGCCTGAATTGATGAAATTGGAGAGAACGAAGTCGATAATGCGGTATTTGCCGCCGAACGGAACCGCAGGTTTCGCGCGGTCCCGGGTCAGCGGATGAAGCCGGGTGCCCTGCCCCCCTGCCATCACTAACGCCAGCGTTCTCATTTGAGCGAAGGAACTCGAATCGTCATTGCGCGGCTCGCCTCGGCAAAATAAGCCCGCCGAGTATAGATTGTCCCCGGTATCATCGGAAGCCTATCCATTGGGCACTGAGATGCAGCTTGGTTCATGCGTAAAATGCCTGAATTGTGGCAAATACCGCAATGATCTTTGGATAGTGGCATGAATCGGTCATACAAAAGAAGCCTCAGCCGACGAATTTAGCTTGATTTTACTCGATTTTGCAGGTTTTCGCCAATTGTGCCGCAAGGCACGTCATTTGCTTGAAACTTTCTATGGGCTCTTACGTCTAAATTGCTACATCGATTATGGTAGTCGGATGCGCGAGCCCTCTCGCGATGGAGCGCGATGAGAGGAGGACACAGAAAATGCAAACCGCGGTTAGCAGGAATGAATCGAAAACGACCGGTAGCCCGGGGATAGTTTACCGCACGATTTGCCAGAATCCCGGCTGCGGTTTTAAATTCGATCTCAAAATAACGCCTCAAAACGCCAGCCTTCTCAGCGGTACGATGGCATGTGCGCATTGCAAGCGGCACGGCGGGCAACTGAAATCCCAGGGGCGCATCAGCGATAAGCTTTTCGCCGCCAAACTACTGTTCCGCCCCACGGGGGTTGGACCGACGCGTGGCGACGAGGACGAAATGGGAGCGGATTCCCGCTATTAACCTAGACGCGCGGATCATCTAATCTAGATGGGCTGTCACTAGATCCGTTGTCCTATCATTACGTCGCGCGCCGTCCGGGAACCCGGACGGCGCGCGCGTTTTTCAGATGCCTGGCCGGCCAGGATAGCGATCAGCCGCCCGCGACCGGCACAGCAGCGACGCCCTGCAGATTGCGGATACTCGGCCGCTCCATCATGCGCTTGATCCACGCATCGATGTTGCCGCGGTTGTTGCCGAGCACGTCGATTCCGATTTCGTTCAACACCAGCATCCGCGGCGCAAAGCCGATGTCGGCGACCGAGAACTCACCGGCGAGAAAATTGTTGCCCTGCAGTTCATGGTTGAGGTAGTCGAGCACGCGCTCGACGGACTGATGGAGCCGCTGAACGCGATTTTGATCGCGTTCGCCCTCGGGCTTGGAGATTTCGGCGATCAGCTGGCCGACCGGCGGCGTGAACGAAGTGTCGGCGAAATCCTCGAACAGCCGCGCCCGCGAGCGCATCGCGCTGGAACCGACCGGCGGCAGCACCGGCGGCTCGGGATACTCGTCCTCGAGATACTCGTTGATGATCGTCGAATCGTAAATCGTGGTGTCGTCATCGACGAGCACGGGCACGCGTCCAAACGGGTTAAGCCGCAGGAAGTCGGGCTTGCGATTTTCATGCTGGCTCAAATCGACCGCGACCAGTTCGTAGGTCAGAGCCTTCTCGGCCAGGACGATGCGGACTTTTTGACCGAAGGGGCAGGACAGGAAGTCGTAGAGTTTGATCATATCGGGCAAGTCCTCATTCGGCTTGCGCCGCGATGGTAATCTTCAAGCTGGCTTCAACCTCGGAATCGAGCTTGACCGGCACCGTGAATTCTCCGAGCTGCTTGATCGGCTCGGGCAGGTGAATTTTGCGCCGCTCGATATCGAGACCGTTCTCGCGCAGCGCGCGTTCGAGATCGATGTTGGTAACCGAGCCGAAGAGCTTGCCCTCCTCGCCGGCGCGCGCGGTGAGCGTGATCGCAAGCGCTTCGATCCTGGCCTTGACCGCGAGCGCGTCGGTGCGCTTGATCTCGCGCCGGCGGGTTGCGGTGCGCTTCTGATGCTCGAAGGCGCGGAGATTTTTTTGATCCGCCTCGACCGCGAGCTTGCGCGGCAACAGATAGTTGCGCGCGTAGCCGGCGCGGACCTTGACCACGTCGCCGGTCCTTCCCAGGTTGGGAAGATCCTCGTTGAGTATGACTTGCACGTTCATCGTCTTTGCCGCCTCGTTATCTTGATCGCCGTGTTTCCGCCCCGCTCTTAGAAGAAATCGCCCAAATTGTTCGCTTCCGGGCTGGGGGGCTTGAGCCGCCGGAAGTCGATCCACATATCGAAGACGCCTGCGATACACACCAGCGCAGCCACAAACGGCTGCGCGAAAACGACAAAATAAATTATGCCGCGTACGATCGACGGAACTGCGAGCGACTGAAAATAAAATCCGACGATCGCCAGTCCCTGGCAAAAATACACCGCCGCAATACAGATGAAGCCGTTGAGCGCGATATCGCGCATCGCCGGGACCGGAATGAACAGCCCGAAGCCGCTGGCGAGCAACAGCCACACCAGCCATTCCTTCGCCGACCATCGCGAAAGATCGCCGAACAAGCTGTAGGTCAGCCGTTGCGGCCCGGCCCATCGCCAAAACACGCGCAGGTTGAGCAGTACCGAGCTTGCACCGACCAGCAGCGCGAACGCCGGCAACAGACGCATCGTAAACGAAATGACGCTGGCTTGCGTATCGGCCGAAATCGTCGATGGAGTCCCGAGCAGCTTGTACAACTCCTGCCCGCGCGCCATCCCTTGCGCAAGTTCGTCGTGAACGGTCTTGATGAGCGCGTCGGGACCGCCCATGACCACCAGCGCTGCCACCACCGAAGCGGCCACCATCGCGCCCGCGCCAACCGCGGTGATCATCTCGAACGAGGAGCCGCGCTCGAGCATGTAGCATACGATGCCGGTGCCCAGGCCGAACGACACGAAGTAGCCCAGACCGGCAACCGATCCCGCCAGGAGCGCTACGAATGCGGTCGCGAGCAGGACCGCGATAGTCGCGCGGAGGTTGGGACTGGGACGCCCGACCGCATAGAGGATGATCGGTGCAGGCGCGAGCATCATCAGAATCCCGCCGATCATCGGTATCGCGCCGCCGGCGAGGAAGAAGGCCCCCGCCAACGCGGCCGCGCGAACCATCCCTATAACAGCCTTGCGCGTCACTGGATTAAGCCGAGCTAGGCTCCGAGCGTCGTGAATGGCAGCAGCGCGAGCACGCGCGCACGCTTGATCGCCACCGCAAGTTGGCGCTGATGCTTGGCGCAATTACCCGAGGTTCGGCTGGGGACTATCTTGCCGCCCTCGGTGATGAAACTGCCGAGCGTGCGCACGTCTTTGTAATCGACCTTGAGCGTCTTGTCGGCGCAAAAGCGGCATACCTTACGCCGTCCACCGGGGCGCCCCCGACGCATCCCGCCGCCGCCGCGGCCCTCACCGCCGCGACCCTCGCCGCCACGGCCCTCGCCGCGGTCGCCCTCGGGGCGTGGCGCGCCGTAGCGTCCGCGTCCTTCGCCGCCTCTTTCAGATCTTTCCTCGTCAGCCATTTAGATTCCCTGGTAAAATTCCCTTGACGAAAGTTTTAGTATCTATTCACTTCGCTCGATCGACGCAGCTACGACTTCAAATCCGCTGTCGGTCTTCAAGCTGCCCTTCAGTGTTCTCATTGTTCCGATCACCTTGACCTGGCGGCCTGGCGCCAGCAGCGGTTTTGCCGCCATCGCGGATTCACCGGTCATCACGATCCCGAGTCTCAGTTCCTCGCCGGGCGCGCCGCAATCGACGGTGAAGCGCAGTACGGGCGTGCCTGCCGGGGTGATGCGGACTTCGGGCTGATTGAGCAGCCGGCCTTCGAGCTCAATCCGGTTCCCTGTCACTTTCGGGCCCGGCGATTTCCTCTGCCGCCGCTTCCATTATTTCTTCGGGAGCGTCGGGCGCTTCCTCAGCCCGCTCCTCGCGCGAGGCCATCAGGGCGGCTGCGCGCGCTTCCTGGGCAGCCTTGGCCTCGGCCATACGGCGGTTGCGCGCTTCGAGTTCCTCGCGCGCCTTGGCCACATCGGCGTTGTCGTCGACCAGCACCGACAGGTAGCGCAGGACGGCGTCGGAGATTCGCAAGTTGCGCTCGACCTCGTTCATCACGGGGCCGGGCGAGACATAGTCCATACGAACGTAGAAGCCGCGGCGCTCGCCCTTGATCTTGTAAGCGAGTTCGCGCGATCCCCACTCTTCGGTTTCGATCATCTCGCCGGCGCCGGCGGCGATGATACCCTCGTAGCGTTTGATGGCTTCCTTGATTTGGGGGTCGCCCGAATCAGGGCGGAGAATAAAAATAGTTTCGTAGCGCCGCATGCGCTGCACGTCCTCCTTACGGATTTGAGCCCCAAGTTGGAGCAAGGAGCAATCCCGTACAGTACCATCGCGCGGATTCGCTCTCAAGGCTGCCAGGCAGTTATTTGTCGATCATCGTAAACCGCGGCCGGAATGGGCAGGAAGTCTATGCTTGCCATTGGCGGGCGGTCTGTTAAGAAAAGATGCGGTCGCGCTCAAGCAATTCAGGAGGATCCGTCCAGTGGCCAAGTCCAAGAAGACAATGAAGAAAGCATCGCGGCAAGCCCGCAAAGTCGCGCCCAAAGCGGCCAAAGGAACGAAGGCCGCATCCAAAGGCGCCAAGCGCGCGCTTGCGGTGAAGGCTGCGAAAGGGCAGGCCCCGAAGAAATCCGCCAGGCCTATCGGGAGTCACGCTGCCGAGATCGCGACAGCCGCCACTCGCGCAACCGTCGATATCGAGAGTGCGGCAGGGCGTATGCAACGGGCAGCGGTGCGAAAAGTCGGTGAAGTAGCGGCCAAGGCGACCCGCGCGATGGTGAAGGCCGTGGCGCATTCGCTGAAGATCCCCGCCTACGATGACCTGCCGGTACGGGCGGGCGCGCCGGCCGGCGCGGCGTGGGGCGTGTTCGGCGACGATGACGAAGTCGGAACGATCAACCTGCTGACGCCGGAGCGCGTGATTGCGGCCGCCGCGTCGATTCGCTCGGGCAAAGTCTTCGCAATGAATCTGCCGATCAACATCCCCGACCCGCCGCTGTTCACGCGCGGCAAACATACCCACACGATCAAGATTTTCGCCACCGCGGATTTCGTGCTCGACGACTACCTCGACAACTTCTATCCGCAATCGTCGTCGCAATGGGACGCGCTGGCGCACGTGAAGCATCCGATCTTCGGGGCATACAACGGAATTCCCGACAATCAAATGACCGGGCGCGGCGGGATGCGGCTGGGGATCGACAACCTGGCGCGCCGCGGAATCGCCGGGCGCGGAGTGCTCGCCGACCTGGCGCGGTATTACGATCGGGTCGGCAAGTCGATCGATTTCACCAGGAACAAGTCGATTCCGCTCGACGACGTGCAGGCCACGCTCGAAGAAGAAGGCGTCGCGCTGCGCACCGGCGACATCCTGCTGATTCGGATCGGATGGACAAAGTTCTACCTGTCGGCGAGCCAGGAGATTAAGGCGGAGCTGGCGAAGGAGACGGTAGTGCCGGGAATCGAGGCCAGTGAACGCACGGCGCGATGGCTGTGGGACAATCATCTGGCGGCGGTCGCGTCGGATTCGCCGGCGCTCGAGGCGTTGCCGAAACCGGCGGGCGAGGAAACGGAGTTTCTTCATTTCCGCATGCTGGCGTTCTTCGGGATGCCGATAGGCGAGATGTGGAATCTCGAGGCGCTGGCGGAAGATTGCGCCGCTGACGGACGCTACGATTTCTTCCTCACGTCGGCGCCGCTCAACGTGCCCGGCGGTATCGGCTCACCGCCCAACGCGCTCGCAATCAAGTAGGCAGGGGTCACCCCTGCTAGTGGCCGGCTTTGGATAGCGCTTCGGTCGTGAAGAAGCTCTTGTCCACCGCGCCCATGTTGATGTACCAGCATTCGCGCTCGGGCGTGTCGGGTCCGGGCAGGTAGCACGTCGTCGAGATGCCGGATTGCACGTCAACGCTCGAGGCCGCGATATTGAACAGCCGCTTGAACGGATAGACCGCAACCCTGGCGTCGGGCACCGGGCGATCGCGATAGGTGAAAAGATAAATCTGCGTCTTCCACAACTCGCCCTTCTGATCGTAGCTGTCCACGTACGGATTGAACCATCCCTCGCCGTCAACGTACACGACCGTCTTCGACTGCAGGACGCCCTGGATCCTTTCCGGACGCGGCGTGACTTCGACTACGTAGAGATGACGCATCTCCCAATCGTCGGGGCATGACGTAGCGCCGCCGTCGGTGGGGCATGGATGCGCGGGCGAGTTAATTGCGTGCGCGCACGCGAGCATGCTGCGATCGCCCAGGAATTTGAAGTTGTACTCCTGCGGCTTGGCTCCAAACCCGCCGGCGTGATCGGCGTCCCAGGTCGAAAGGCCCGGCGAGGAACTCATCATCACTTCGTTCACCCGGCGCACCCGCCGCGATCCTGCCAGGAATGCCCACGCGTCGTCGGCCTTGTTCCCGTCCCAGTAGCGATAGCGGATTGCGCCGCTGCCGCGATCTTCGGCAGGCGCGAGGGTGGGATACGCCCCGACGCGGATCCAGACGCCGCTCGACTTGAAATCCGGGTCGGCCGGCATCGGCTCGACTTCGGTGCGCCCGATATCGGAATAGCCCGCCAGATGCCCGGTCTCGGTCATCAGCATCAGCTGTTGCTGTGCGCCGGGATTTTCCTTCGCCACCTGGCATTCGAAGTAGCGCAAATCGAAGTCGTCGGTCGCGATCGGCCTGAAGTACTGGTTCCACATGATCTTGGTCGCGACGTCGGGATCGTTCTGATCGAGGAGGGGGAACGGCTGCCCGGCAACGTAGCCGAGCAGGTCGCGATGGTTCGCAGCCAGGCGGACCTGGCCCGAGTACTTTTCGGTCGCATCCTGGTAAGGCGGCGGCCAATCGACGTGGCTAGGCGCCACGATGTTCATCTGCATGCCCGCGGCGACTGCGACGTAGGTGCCCGGACTTACCAGCGTCCGGACCTGCGCCGCATTCTTCGGCGTGATAACGTCGCCGGGTTTGACCTCGGCATGAGCCTGGGCATGAGCTGGGGTGATTGAGAGCGTCAGCGCGAAAAAAAATGCGATAACTGCCAGCGGGGTCGGGACGCGGAGTTCGCTCGGCTTTTTCATATTCTAAAGTATCACTTTAACTCGACCGCGAGCTGGCGGCACGGTTGCGTTGCGGGGTTGAGCAACGAGTAAATGCCCACTGCGAGAAGCTTGTCAAGCAACATCGCGATGCCGTCACCAAATCCCCGCGCCCTCGCAGCCCTACAAATCACGGCGGTAGGTAACGAAGTTGCCGGTGACGTCGGCGCCCAGGCCAAGCGCCGTGCGGCGCGAGGCCCAGTTGTCGTCGAGGACCAGGGTGTAGCCGGCAAAGCGCATCTTGCGCTGCGCCATCGCCAGGAACGATCGCGCCGCCATCGCAAGCGCCACGCCGCGTCCGCGTGCGCGCGCAACGACGCCGACATTTATCAGCGCGCCTCGCGTACCGCCGCCGCGCTCGGGCTCGAGCCGGGCGCCTCGGCGTACACGGGCAAGCGCGGTGCTGAAATCGGGCACCGAGAAGACGGCGCCGACGCACTCGCCGTCGATCACCGCAAGCATCGAGAGATCGGCGACCGGAGTTTCCCACAGCGACGTGAGCATCGGACGCACCTCCGCTCGCGTCACTGGATTCCATCCCCAATGGCGATCGAACGCCGAGTTGGTCACCTCAGTCCACGCGTCAATCGCGGCCAAAAATCCGAACTCGCGCCAACTTTGAATCGTAACGCCGGCCAATCCGGCCGCGTCGGCCATCCGGCGATAGCGCGCCAGAATTTCGGGCGTGAGCGCCGCGGTGTAATCGAGCTGCCCTTTTTCGGTGACGAAGCCGGCTTGCTTGAAGTAGCGATGGTATGCGGGAGGATTTCCGCGCAGCAGAAACGACGGCAACGAGCCGTAGTTGTCGATCGCGTAGGGATAATCGAGAAACGCCGCGAAGCCGCTGCGAACGGCGCGCATGCCGCGTTGGCGGATCGATTCCACGGCCTGCTCGAGCATCGCGGCGACGGCGATGTCCTCGCCTTCGAGCGCCTCGAAATGAATCAGCTGGCCGAGCTGCTCGTTCCAATGTTCGATGTAGCGGCGATTGATAACCGCGCTGACGCGTGCGACGAGCCGGCCCGCGCGACGCGCGCAAAAGGGCGTGACTTCGAGGTACGCGGAGAGCAGGCTGCGGCGTGACAGCAGGTCGATCTCGTTGTGCACGTCGGGCGGCCACCATGCGTCGCGCGCGCCGTAAACCTGAAATGGAAGGCGCGCGAACTCATCGAATTGTTCGGGGCTGGTGGGCCGTTCGACGCTGATAGTGTCGCCGGTTAGTTTGGGATTTGCCGCCATGCTTCAAGCCGGATCGCGCGCTCAAGAGTCTTATAGCCGCGGCGCGGCCGAAGATCATCCGCGTCGAAGAGCGCGCGGCGGCTAGCGGCGCTCGGCCTTCATCCCGTCTTCATTTGCGAGAAACAGATGCAACTGCGCGGGTGCGGTGTCGCGCGGAATCTCGACCGGATAATTGCCGGTAAAGCACGCGTCGCAAAATCCCTCGCGGCTGCCACCGTTGAACGAGTAGAGTCCGTCCCAGCTCAGATAGGCGAGCGAGTCGGCGGTGATATAGCGGCGAATCTCCTCGACCGAATGCGCAGACGCCAGCAGCTCCTCGCGCGTGGGCGTGTCGATGCCGTAAAAACACGAATTGGTGGTGGGCGGCGCCGCGATGCGCATGTGAACTTCGCGTGCGCCCGCCTGGCGCAGCATCGGGATTACTTTCCTGAGCGTGGTGCCGCGCACCAGCGAGTCTTCGATCAGCACGATTCGCTTGCCGCGCAGCAATTCGGCCACCGGGTTGAATTTGATCTTCACGCCGAAATGCCGAATCGATGCGCGCGGCTCGATAAACGTGCGTCCGACGTAATGGCTGCGCACCAGACCCATCTCGAACGGTATCCCCGATTCTTCGGCGTAACCAAGCGCGGCGGCGGTGCCCGAATCGGGCACCGGCACCACGATGTCGGCGACCGCCGGAGCTTCGCGCGCGAGCGCGCGCCCCTGCTGCTTGCGGACCTGGTACACGTTGCGGCCGTAAACCTGGCTGTCGGGCCGCGAGAAATACACGTACTCGAAGATGCATCGCTTGGTCGGCGCATGCGCGAACGGACTGAGCGAGCGCAGCCCGCTGTCGTCGACGACGATCATCTCGCCGGGCTCGATCTCGCGAACATATTCGGCGCGCACCAGGTCGAGCGCACAGGTTTCCGACGCGACGATCGTCGCGCCGTTGAGACTGCCCAGCACCAGCGGACGGAAGCCCTGCGGATCGCGCACCGCGATCATCGAGTTTTCCGTCAGCACCACCAGCGAGTACGCGCCGCGCACTTGCGCCAGAGCCTCCGTGACCCGCTCCGGCAGCGTTGGCGCGTGCGAGGCGGCGATCAGATGAATCATCACCTCGCTGTCGGACGACGACTGGAAGATCGATCCGGTCGACTCGAGCCGTGCGCGCAGTTCATGGAAGTTGACCAGGTTGCCGTTGTGCGCCAGCGCCAGTCCGCCGCGCGCATACTCGACCACCAGCGGCTGACAGTTGTTGATGCTCGTCGAGCCGGTCGTCGAGTAGCGGTTATGCCCGATAGCGCTGGTGCCTTCGAGCTTCGCGATGATCGTGTTGCTGAAGACGTCGGCGACCAGCCCCATCCCGCGATGCGCGATCAGCGACTTGCCGTTGGACGACACGATCCCCGCCGACTCCTGCCCGCGATGCTGCTGCGCGTAGAGGCCGAGGTACGCGAGGTTGGCAGCCTCGGGGAGCCGATACACGCCGAATACTCCGCATTCCTCGTGAAAGACGTCGAGGTTGGATTCTTCGACTGCTATGACCGAGTGCGTTTCAGTCACCGCCTCTGAGCCTCCGTGGAATCGCGTCTTCGTAAACTTGCCGCAGTTCCGCAACGTCCTCATCGAGACCGAGATTGTCCGCCGCGGCAATCCTGAGCCTGGGATCGGCGATTACGCGGCCGATGACCGCAAACTCCAATCCCCGCCCCGCAAACAAACTCTCGACGCGGGCCGCGTCGCCCGGTGCAATCGACAGAATGACGGTAGATGCACCTTCACCGAAAAAAAACGCGTCGGCGTTCCCAGCGCGCCCGAGTTCAACTTCGGCTCCCAGAATCGACCGCGGATTGAAACAGGCTTCGGCCAATGCCACCGCAAGGCCGCCCTCGGCGACATCGTGCGCTGATCTTATCAGCCCCTGTTCGGCGCCTTCAACCAGCCCCTCGATCAACGCCGCTTCGCGCGCCAGGTCGATCGCGCCAAGGCGCCCACCGTCGATTCCGAAGATTGCCGCGTACTCGCTCGCCGCAATCGACGGCCTTGCCGTGCGCACCAGCACTATCGCGTCGCCGGGATCCTTGAAGAACTGGGTAACATGCTTCGCGACGTCGGCCATCACGCCCAGCACCGCAATCGTCGGCGTCGGCGGAATCGAATGGCCTTCGGTCTCGTTGTAAAAGCTCACGTTGCCGCTGACCACCGGCGCGCCGAACGCGAGCGACGCGTCGCGCAGTCCCTCGACCCCGCGGATGAACTGCCACATCACCTCGGGCCGCTCCGGATTGCCGTAGTTCAGGCAATTGGTGATCCCGACCGGGCGCGCCCCCGCGCATGCGACGTTGCGCGCCGCTTCGCAGACCGTCCCGACTGCGCCGAGATACGGATCGAGAGCGCACGCGCGCGGATTCGAATCGACTTTGAGCGCGATCGCGCGCCGCGAATTCTTGATTCGCAGCACTGCGGCGTCGCTGCCCGGCCCAAGCACCGTATTGCTCTGCACGATCGAGTCGTATTGCCGATAGACCCACTTCTTCGACGCGATGTTGGGACTGTCGAGCAACGCTCGAAGCGCTTTGGCCGTCTCGGGATGCTTTCCAGCGGCGGAAGGTCTGGCCGGCGGCTGAATCTTCGGCGCGGCCGCGGGACGATCGTACAGCGGCGCGTCATCGGCCAGCGCGCCGATTGGAATATCCGCCACGACCTGCCCGCGCCATCGGATACGCCATCGCTGGTCGTCGGTCAGCTGACCGATCACCACCGCGTGCAGGTCCCATTTCTCGAAGACCGCCTGCAACTCCGCCTCGCGCCCGCGCTCCGCGACGATCAGCATTCGCTCCTGCGATTCGGAGAGCAGAATTTCGTAAGGCGTCAGTCCCGCTTCGCGCAGCGGAACCTTGTCGAGGTCGAGTTCGATCCCGAGTCCGCCATGCGAGGGCATCTCGCTCGACGACGACGTGAGACCCGCCGCGCCCATGTCCTGGATCGCGACGATCGCGCCGGTCTTGCCCGCTTCCAGGCACGCCTCGATCAATAGTTTCTCGGTGAACGGATCTCCGACCTGCACCGCCGGGCGCTTGGCCTCGCTTTGCTTGTCGAACTCCGCCGACGCCATCGACGCTCCGTGAATTCCGTCGCGTCCGGTTGCAGAGCCGACGTAAAGTACCGGATTGCCCGGACCGCGCGCCTTCGCGCTCATCATCTCGCCCTTGCGGACCAACCCCAGGCAGAACGCGTTGACCAGGATGTTGGCGTTGTACGCCGCGTCGAACATCACTTCGCCCGCGACCGTCGGCACGCCCACGCAGTTACCGTAGCCGCCGATTCCGCCGACCACGCCGCCGAGCAGGTAGCGCGTGCGGGGATGCTCGAAGGAGCCGAACTTGAGCGAGTTCATGCTGGCCACCGGCCGCGCACCCATCGTGAAAATATCGCGCAGGATTCCGCCGACCCCGGTCGCCGCGCCCTGGTACGGTTCGACGAACGAAGGATGGTTGTGACTTTCGATTTTGAAGACCGCCGCCCACCCGTCGCCGACGTCGATTGCGCCGGCGTTCTCGCCCGGCCCCTGCACCACGAGTTCGCTCTTCGATGGCAGCTTTCTCAGATGACGGCGCGACGATTTGTACGAGCAGTGCTCCGACCACATCACGGAGAACACGCCAAGCTCGGTGTAAGTCGGGGTGCGGCCGATGATTTGTTCGATCTTGCGGTACTCATCGGGCGCGAGTCCGTGCGCGCGGGCCTGCTCGAGATCGACCTTCGGCTCGCCCGGTAAAGAAACGGGACGCTCGCTCATCGCGCGCTCCCGGCTATCGACTGAAATATCTTGAGCCCGTCCACGCCGCCGAGCATCGCTTCCACCGCATGCTCCGGATGCGGCATCAGGCCGAAGACGTTGAAGCGTTGATTGGCGACGCCCGCGATCGCGCGCATCGAGCCGTTGGGATTGGCGTCGTCGTTCTCGCGACCGTTCGCATCGACGTAGCGCAAAATCACCTGCCCGCGTTCTTCCATCTGGCGGATTTCATCTTCGGGCGCGACGTAGAGTCCCTCGCCGTGCTTGATCGGAAGCCGGAGCAGATCGCCCTGCTTCGCCGCGCGCGTGAACGGCGTGCTTGCGTTCTCGACGCGCAGCCACACGCGCTCGCATATGAAGGAAAGCGAGCGGTTGCGCGTGAGAGCACCGGGCAGCAGATGCGCCTCGCACAGAATCTGAAAACCGTTGCAGATGCCGATCACCAGCCCGCCATCGGCGGCGAACTTCGCCACGCTCTTCATGATCGGCGAGAAGCGCGCGATGGCGCCGGTGCGCAGATAATCGCCATAGCTGAACCCGCCCGGCAGCAGCACGCACTCGACGCCGCCGAGCGATTCGTCCTTGTGCCAGAGCATTCGCGCGTCCTGGCCCATCACCTCGGCGATCGCATACAGCGAGTCGCCGTCGTCCAGCGAGCCGGGGAATCGCACCACGCCCCACTTCATTCGCCGTCCACCTCGAAGCGGTAGTCCTCGATCACGGGGTTGGCGAGCAGCGCCTCGCACATCTTCTTTGCTTCGTCGCGCGCCTCCGACGCGGTGCGCGCCTGGACTTCGAGCAGGATATATTTGCCGACTTTGACGCCCGAGACGTTTTTGAAGCCGAGACTCTGCAGCGAACTTTCAACCGCGCGGCCCTGCGGGTCGAGAATTCCCATTCGGGGCGTCACGAACACTCTTACTTGCAACTCAAATCCTCGCCGACAATTCGCGTTTCGTTCTCCTGAACTAAAAAACGTTTCACGTGAAACGTTTTCGTATAAACCTCAACGGGCAAGCCTGCTTTTGACGACCATCCTCGAAATTCACCGTAATTCCGCGCCGTCGCCGCGACTCAATTCTCCACCCGGCGCAGCATCTCGTGATAGGCCTCCTCGACTCCGCCGAGGTCGTGGCGGAAGCGATCCTTGTCGAGTTTCTGGCGGGTGGCTTTGTCCCAGAAACGGCAGGTGTCGGGGCAGATTTCGTCGCCGAGCAAAACCTCACCGTGATAGCGCCCGAACTCGAGCTTGAAATCGACCAGCAGCACGCCGCGCTCGTCGAGGAATTTGCTCAGTAGGCCATCGACCTTCAGCGCCATCGCGTCGATTTGCTTGAGCTCTGCCGCGGTCGCCCATCCGAACGCGATCGCATGCTCGCCAAGGATCATCGGATCGTCGAGCGGGTCTGATTTGTAATAGTACTCGACGATCGGATGCGGGAGCGGTTCGCCTTCCTTGCGGCCGAGCCGTTTCGCCATCGAGCCCGCGACGAGATTACGCACGACGGTCTCGACCGGGATGATGTGCAAGCGCTTGCACAGCATCTCGCGATCGTTCAGGCGGCGGACGAAGTGCGTATTCACGCCATTCTTTTCGAGAAGTGTGAAGAACAGCTCCGACATCCGGTTGTTCACCACACCCTTGTCTTCGATCGTGTCGCGCTTCTTGCCGTTGAAGGCGGTCGCGTCGTCCTTGAAGTAGGCAATGACGAGGTCGGGGTCGGACGTGGAGTAGAGTTTCTTCGCCTTGCCCTCGTAAAACATTTCGAGTTTTTGCGGAGTCGTTTCCACGATGCATTCTCCCTGTCGGTCGATCGAATTATCTTAACCTAATCATCTTACCGACCGGTCGCCTCATCACAACGAAGCCGGCGCCGATTGTCCACAAAACCACCGCGCTTATGCACATCGACACGCGCGAGCGTGTGGATAGCGCGTCTCACGCCTTCGGCGCATTTAGTCAAACTTCAGCTTGCGCTTCGGCGAGGGCTCAACTTTAAGATCGCGCGCCTTCTTCGCCGCGGCGGCGTCCGATGCTTTCGCGGGCGGCGCGAATTGCTCGACGAGTTTCGCCGCCAGGCCGACGTAGCTGCGCGGGTTCAACTCGCGCAGCGCACGCCGCGCGCCGTTGTCCAGCGGCAACGTCGCGATGAATTCTTCGATCACACGCCGATCGATCCGCCGGCCGCGCGTCAGTTCCTTGAGCGTCTCGTATGGTTTGGGCAGCCCGTGGCGCCGCATGAGAGTCTGAATCGCCTCGGCGACGACCTCCCACGCCTGCTCGGCCTCGAGATCCTCGGCAATGCGCCGCTCGTTGACCTCGACGCGCTTAAGGCCGCGCTGCAACGACTCCAGCGCGACGACCAGATGCCCGAACGCCGTACCCATCGCTCGTATCGCCGTGCTGTCCGTCAGATCGCGCTGCCATCGCGAGACCGGCAGCTTGGCCGCCAGGTGATCGAACAGCGCGCTGGCGATTCCAAGGTTGCCCTCGCAGTTCTCGAAGTCGATCGGATTGACCTTATGCGGCATCACCGAGGAGCCGGTCTCTCCCGCGACGGCTTTTTGCGCGAAGTAGCCGATCGAGATGTAGCTCCACATGTCGCGGCAAAAGCCGAGCAGGATCGTGTCGATGCGCATCATGATGCCGAACAGCTCGGCGATAAAATCGTGGCTCTCGATCTGGGTGGTCAGCGGATTCCAGGTCAGACCGAGCCGCTCGACGAAATCCTGCGAGTGCTCGATCCAGTCAACCTCGGGGTGGGCGAAGTGATGCGCGTTGAAGTTGCCGACCGCGCCGTTGAGCTTGCCGAGAAATTCCTGACGGCGAAGCTGCGAGAGCTGGCGCGCCACGCGCGTGGCAAATATCGCCATCTCCTTGCCGACCGTCGTCGGCGACGCTTCCTGGCCGTGCGTCCGCGCCATCATCGGGTGCGACTTGTAGCGATGCGCCAGCTTGACGATCGGCGCGATCGCCGCCTCCAGCCGCGGCGTCAGGTCCGTCGCCACGAACTCCTTGAGGATGAGCGCGTAGGCGAGGTTGTTGATGTCCTCGGAGGTGCAGGCGAAATGCACCATCTCAATGGGCAGCGCCCGGTCGATCGCGGCGACTCGCTCCTTGACAAAATACTCGACCGCCTTGACGTCGTGATTGGTGGCCGCTTCGAGTTGCTTGACCCGGCGCGCATCGTCGAGCGTGAAGTCCTCGTAAACGGCGCGGAGCTTTTTCGCAGTCGCAACCGGGATCGGTTTCAGCGCACTGATCGCGGGATGCCCGGCCAGCGACAGATACCATTCGATCTCGACGCGAACGCGGTAGCGGATCAGCGCGAACTCGCTGAAGTATGCCTCCAACGCCCGCGTGCGCGCGCGGTAGCGGCCGTCGATCGGCGTCACCGCGGTCAATGCCGCGTCGGTCTCGGTAGGTTTGTCTTTCACTCTTTCACTGTTTGCTGATGAAATTAAATTACGCGACGAGGCTCGCGCAATCGAGGGGTGCGGCGCCGACGTTCAGCGGCCGGTGTGGCCGAAGCCGCCGGGACCGCGCGTGCTCGGCGCCAGTTCATCGACCTCGACGAGGTCGGCGCGGATGACGGGCGCGATGACGAGCTGAGCGATTCGATCGCCGGGTTTGATCACGATCGGCTGCTCGCCCAAATTCACAAGTAATACTTTAACTTCTCCGCGATAGTCGGCGTCGATAGTTCCCGGCGAGTTGATGAGCGCGAGTCCCTCTTTCAGCGCGCGGCCGCTGCGCGGACGCACCTGCCCCTCGTAACCAACCGGAATCTCGATGGCGATGCCGGTCGCAACGGCGTGGCGCTCGTGCGGCGCCATCTCGATTGGCGCGTCGATGTCGGCCATCAGATCGATCCCGGCGGCATGCTCGCTCTGGTAGGCGGGAATCGGCAGCGCACTTTTACGGATACGTGCAATTTTCACAGTCGGTCGCATCTTTGCAATCTCGTATGACGAATTGGCGGCGCGATAGCAAGCGCGCGCACGGCGGCAGAACCCGCACCCGCGCTGGAGGCGCGGTCTCTGCCGGTCACGGCGGGCATTGCAATACCAAGATTGATGCTGGAGAGACACGCGCTGGCGCGCGAGATCCTTCGGTTTCGCTCAGGATGACGGAAAAGAAGCAATCGGCACTCCTGTCATTCTGAGCGATAGCTGCTGTAGCGAAGAATCTCGACGGACACTCCGGCGTCCGGCGTTAGTTACGCAAAGCGCTCCTGTCCAGGCGGTGCCATGGGCACGCGGCGAAGAAAAGGACCCGGGGTCCCTCGGCTCCGCAGACTTCGCTCGGGATGACACGGAACCTCGACTTCGCTCGGGATGACGGAGAGGAGCGATGGGACGCGAGAGGAACTTGGAATTTGGACCCGCTCCCGACGCTCGACGACCCGCGTCGGCCTCGCCCTGTCAG
>NZ_JBEKFG010000013.1:0-57427 GCF_050013435.1 Binatus sp. (SeqCode)
AAGCGCACGAATTGCGGGATCCTCGCTCGGTCCTTCGACGCCGCAATTCCACGACCGATTCTGACTGTCGCCGTCGCGGCTATCCTCGCCGTTCGCCTCGTTGTGCTTTTCGTTGTACGAAACGAGGTCGGCGAGCGTGAAGCCGTCGTGCGCGGTGACAAAGTTGATGCTGGCGAGCGGCGTGCGGCCGCCGGCGCGGTACAGATCCGAACTGCCGGTGACGCGCGATGCAAACTCGCCCATCGAATAGCCCGCGCCGCGCCAGAAATCGCGCACGCTGTCGCGGTATCTGGCATTCCATTCCTTCCAGTTGACCGGAAACCCGGCGACCCGGTAGCCGCCATCGCCGACATCCCACGGCTCCGCGATCAACTTGGCGGTCGAGATCACCGGGTCCTGCGCAATCGCCGCAAAAAACGGGCTGCTGGCAGCGAATTCGCCGCGCGGTCCGCGCGCAAGCGTGGTCGCAAGGTCGAAACGGAATCCGTCCACGTGCATCTCGAGTATCCAGTAGCGCAGGCTGTCCATGACCATTTGCAGAACCCGCGAATGTGTCAGGTCCAGTGAGTTCCCGGTGCCGGTGTAATCCTCGCATCGGCCGCTGCCGTCGGTGCGCAGCCGATAGTAAGTCGCGTTGTCGATTCCGCGAAAACAAATCGTCGGTCCGCACTCATTGCCCTCGCCGGAATGGTTGTAAACGACGTCGAGGATCACCTCGATTCCCGCGCGGTGCAATGCCTTCACCATCGCCTTGAATTCCGTGACGCAACCGCCGGGCGCACCGCCGGATGCGAAGCGGATGTCCGGCGCGAAATAGCCAATCGAATTGTATCCCCAATAGTTAGTCAGGCCGGTTTTGAATAGCCGGTGTTCGGGGGCGGCCTGATGCACCGGCATTAATTCAACCGCGTTCACGCCGAGCGAGGTCAGGTGCCGGATAACCGCCGGCGACGCGAGCGCCGCAAATTTGCCTCGAATCCGGTGCGGCACTTCGGGATGCAGCGCGGTCATCCCCTTCACGTGCGCCTCGTAGATGATGAGATCCTCCCACGCAATTGCGGGCTTGCGATCGCCATCCCAGTCGTGCGCCGAATCGACCACCACGCACTTGGGCATTGCGGGCGCGCTATTGCGCAGATCCAGACGAGGCGCAGCGTCCACGGCGGTCGCGCGATAGCCGAGCATCGAATCGTGCCATTGAGGCGTGCGATCGAGCATCCGCGCATACGGATCGAGCAACAGCTTGGCGGAGTTGAAGCGATGTCCCGCCGGGGGATCGTAGGGACCGCTGACGCGATAGCCATAACGCTGCCCGGCCCGAACGCCGCGAACATATACGTGCCAGATGTGTTCGGTGCGCTCGACCATCGGGATTCGCGCGATCTCGGCGTTACCACCGACCGCAGAGCCGCCAAACAGGCACAGCGTCGCGCCAGTCGCGTACTCGGAAAATATCGAAAAGTTCACACCCGCACCGTCGCAGGTCGCGCCAAGCGGATAAGGCGTGCCGGGCAGAATTTCAAATTTGGTTTTCGACATTTTGAAAATGACACTAATGGCAAGCCGTACCGATGATCGCAACCGTTGCGGTATTTCGCAGCGGCGAGACGGGCCTGGGCATGCCAACCAATATCAAGACTGCTCTAGATTCATGATGGAGGGCTTGACTTATTGTAAACAATGTTAAACAGTACAGCCCGCGACAGCGTCGGGTATAGCGATATCGCGCTGCGAAGCTCGAGCGCAGCGATGCGAGAGAATCTGCTGACCTCGTTGGCGCCGGATTGGACCCTGGCGCCGTCGAAGTCCGCCTACGCATCGCACCCGACGCGTGTCGGCGCCATCGCGGTCAGCTGGGCCTTTTGGACACATCTGACTGCTCACGGCGTCAGGTAATTGACTCAAAAGCGCACTTGCAAAGTTGCAGCCGTGCACCTCCACACTATGATTAGTACGCGATCTGGTTGCACTACCTATAGGTAGTCTGGCACACGATTTGCTCTTTTTGGCCCGATATAAATGAGTTTTGAAAAGCACCGCGGGTCCTTAAGAATAAACTTCCTGTCACGCCAGTTAGGCTGGAAGTTCGATTTCGTGGTCGTTTTATGAGTGCAGCCCTGATCTCATCGTCAACCACGGCGGAACGAATGCCGTCGCGAGAACCTGCGGCGCTGGAGACTCGTGAAGTTGACCATCTCGTTTCCAGGCTGCTCGCCGAGATCAACGTTCCGTTCGACTCGATCGGGACCCGGGTCCTCAATCAGCTTTCTGATCTTAAAAAGGTTCTCTCCGCCGACTACGCGGACGTGCCCGCGCTTCCATCCAAGCCTCTGCTCCAGGAGTTGGCGAAAATAGTCGAGAACGACATCAAGCGATACACCTCGGCTTACGCCGGCCTGGCGGATCTTGGCAGCCCGCAATTGCTCGGTTACCTGGGCAAATTGTTCGGTCCGCGCGAAGTCGAACTGCGGGCAGAACCATATCGCACCGGCGCCGGACTGGCGCTGCGCGGATTTTACTGCCGTGCGATGCTTGGCACCAAAAGCAAGTTCGTGATCTTCGTCAACACCGCGCATCATCCCGGCGCGGTCGCCGCGACACTCGGCCATGAACTCGGCCACTACATCTACGGCTCGTTGGTCGGAGAGCGGGCAGCCCACACAGCCTTCATGGAAGGCGCGTTCGCCAATCATCTGCTCGAAGAGGATGAACTGTTTGCCGACAGTCTGGTCGCGCTCGCAGCCTACAGCCCGGAATTGATCAAAAAGATTGGTGGCCTTGCGCAACTCAGGCCGGGTTTCTCCGACGATCTATTCAACCGGATAAAGTCCGCCTACGAGTTGATCGGTCCGCGTTATGGCCTCGATCTCAGCACGGGCAAGATGGCGGCGGCGTGGCGCGTCCGCTACCTCACCTCGATGGCTCACTTCTTCAAGCTGCGCTGCGCGCTCTACAAGTCGGCCGGAGTCTGACCTTCACGAAAAGGGGACAAGGCGGCCGCTCGTCGAAGTCAGACGGGCGGCATCGCTTTATCTGCCACCCCATAATTTACCTCGCCGCTCATTTCGCCGGCGAGGGCGCCGGCTCCGCAACCAGGCGCGCCGCCATCGGATGCGACTCGTGGCGAATCAGAATGTCCAACCAGTACTTGTCGGCCATCGCGGCTGCGACCTTGTCCGCCATATCAGGCGTCGGCTCCAATCGGACCTTGTCGAACTCCTGGTCGCCAACCTTCACCTTCACGTAGGGATTCGCCGTGTTTTTCTGAACTCTCCCGAACGCTCGATCGCCCAGCCGGACGTATAGTTGCCCGTCGATAACGACCAGCCACAGATTCGACCAGTGCTCGCCCTCCTCGGGCCCGATCGTCATTATCTGGAGCGTGCTCTGGTCGCGGAATGCATTCGGATCCCATCCGGGAACGGGGTTGTCCGCGGCGCAAGCCGCACCGATCAGCGCGATCCAGAAAACCGCCGACGCCACGACCAGGTTAATGCTCGTTTTGATCTTCATCAGCTTGCACCCTCAGCCTGTGGGCGAGAAGCGTTAACCGGCTTCACCGGCGCGACCCTCCACATACCACGCAATCGGGATCGTCACCAAGCTCCGGCCAGCGGACGGTTTGCCAATGTCGTCGAACGCCGGCAGTGCTCTGATTATGTGAACCTGCGACTTGCAGATGGTTCGCCTTACCGCGCTTCTGACTTGGCTGTTTGAAGGCCCAGAAGGTGCCAAGCATCTCGAAACTTTTCCATCCAGCCTAATGGGTAAGGATTCGTTCCACTTTTTCCAAAGACTCGCGTGTAGTCAGGAAGAAGCCGGCGCATCACAGTGTCCTTGTGTTTCTGGCCCTTGGCTCCTAGCGTAGCCAACCACTTTTGGTGTGACCGCTGCAAAGCTTCCGCGACGATTGTGCTGGGCATCACGAAAACCTTCGGGCGATCTTCAGTCGATTTGCCGAAGTCCACGAAGCAATAGAAAAGGCGCGTTCCTCTGAAGCCTTCATGCTTTGACTTCATGTGCCACCCGCCATCTGATCCGATGTCTCGACGGGTCTTTACCTGAATCGAGCAAAGCCGTTGTCCTTCAACATCTGTCACAACGATGTCGGCAGTCGGTACGCCCGCCGGGGCTAGAGCAGCTACATACTCGCGGCGAAGGAGTTCCGACATCACAAAATGCTCGCCTGCGGCTCCTAAAAGTGCGGTCTGTGACGCCATGTCATCGCTCCTTGCATCGGCTAAACAGATTCTCGCCAGTACAGAATCTCCAAATGAACTCGAAGATCGAGACCAGAATCCTGCGCGTACCTGAGTGCGAATTCCTGATATTGCCGACTCGCGTCAGGGCATAGATATTTTACGCCGTCAAACCGTGGCAGCGAGTGACCAGATTTCTTCGCGTCTTGCCGTAGCTGTTCGGCAACTAGACCGTCCAAGGCGACCTCAAGAAATGGACCAATACGTTCTAATCGGTAATGACTATGCAAAACGCGATTGAAGAATGCCTCGCACAAAAAGATGTTGAGCGCTTTTCGTGCTGCTCCCCAGCTTCCGGTCTTCTGTATGAGTAATTCGGTCTGGCGATTCAACTCTGTTTGAAAACCACTCTCGCCTGGTGCCTCCGCGAATCGCTCTATTTCCATTTCAGCGAGAAATTCGCGGGTCTTCTTTATTATCCCCTTTGCGCCCTGATTTCTGAGAGCGCTTGAAGTTATCGAGCCTTTCGCGATGCGTCGTTGGAAGTCTTTATACGTCACCGCCATTTCAATCCCTCCTTTTATCATGGCGCGATCGATCCTCGACATAAAACGCCATCTAAATCACCACCAAGTAACCTCCAGCCAACGGTTTACCAAGGTTCCAATCGCAGGAGCGGATCCATACACTGCCGCTCGCGAACCGACGGCCTCATCGACCACGTTTGCCAGGGCCAGCCGCGTCGTCAGCCGCGATGAGTCTGCGGGACTGCAATCTCGCCGCCCGCCGATGCGCAAATCGCGATGCGCCGTCAGCCATACACGCGTCTTCCCCCTTACCCTTCTAACAGGGACGAAGTCCCGCATCTTCACTTTTCACTTTTCACTGGGTGCAGGGGTCACCCCTGCCCAAGGAGGTGCGGAACCCACGGCGGGTTCCGCATTCATCGCGTTGAAAAGAATCGCACTGACGCCCGCCGCCTCATGCGATCGCGCCGCCGCAGCTCGATCCCGCGCCCGCCGTGCATCCGAAGCAATGCGACCCGGTCGCGATGCGCGCGCCTGCAAGTTTGCCGACATCGTTATCGTTGAGGTCCCAGATCGTCGATGCCGCACCGTCAGCGAGCGGAATTTCCAGCATCTGATTGAAATCGCAGTCGTAGAGCCGCCCGTCCCATCCGACGCTCACGAGGCTGCGGCACATCAGCCCATCCACGGTCGCGGGGTTGAAGTGATTCACCAGCAAGCTCATGTACGCTGAGTGAATCCCGGCAGTTCTCAACTGGTTGGCGAAGCGGGCGATCGGCATGTTGGTGATGGTCAGCAGGGAATCGAAAACGATTCCGAAATTGCGCGCGAGTTCGTCCCGGTATTGCGCTTCAAGCCCGGCCTGCGGCGGCGGCAGCGACGCTCCCACCGGGTTGTACACGAGATCCAGCCGCAGCTCGCCGCTCCCGAATCCGACCGCATTGAGTTGATTCAACGCCGCGATGCTCTTGTCAAAGACTCCCGCGCCGCGCTGACGATCGGTGTTCTCCGCCGTGTAGCATGGGAGCGAGCAAACCAGCTCGACAGCCGACCGCCGGTAGAAATCCACCAGCCATTCCATCCCGGGTTCCTGCGTCACCGTCAGATTGCATCGCACGATCACCTTGCGGCCAAGCGCACGCGCCCGTTCCACAATCATCGCGAAGTTCGGGTTCAGCTCCGGCGCGCCGCCGGTGATGTCCAGGGTTGCGACGCGCGGACTCGCCGCGAGCACTTCGATCACTCGCGCCGCCGTCGCCCGCGTCATCTGTTCGGTACGCCGCGGGCCCGCATCGACGTGACAGTGATGGCACGCCTGGTTGCACAGCTTGCCGACATTCACCTGGATGGTCGCGGGCGATTTACGGCTGAGCGCGCGAATTCCATCGCGCGCCAGCGTAGCGTCGAAGTCCGGACTGGAGAGTGACTCGGATCTCGCGGCCATCGAAGCATTCTAACACGCGCGTCACGCGATCGTCACCGGGATAGCCGTGGCGTCCGCAGACCGCGAACCCATCACTCAAAAAAAGCAGGAGACCGGAAGGCCGGCCTCCTGCGATACGGGAAGATCAACTGCTCGCGACATTTCTAGTTGTGATGTTTTTGGATCTTTTCCGCGCGATGCATGAAGTTGTACGGGTGATCTTTGAATTCCTTGCGTATGTACGGATGGGTTTTCAGATACTCGTGGAGGGCCGGATGCTGGTCCACCCACGCCTGATTGTCGATCAGTGTCGGATCTTTCTCGAGAGCCCGCGCAACGTTAGGATGCGAATCAAAGAACGCGTAGTCCGCGTTCGCTGCTCCGCCTCCGCCCATCATGGGCTGCGCCATCACGGGACCCGCCATCGCAAAGGTCAGTACCGCTGCCGATAATATCGTCATTCCTCGCTTCATCTTCATGGGCCTCCGCCCGCTAGGTTAATACGACTCTGGTCGTATCTGGTTTCAATCCCCGTTGGGTATTATAGCAGAAGCGATTTGCATGCCATGCCACTGGCGGTGCCTGTTTTTCTGGAATCCAAGGAGCGTTCATGAGCAAAAAACCAAACGAACGAACCTACCGCGGCGGATGCCATTGCGGTCGCATCCGCTTCGAAGTGAAGGGCAAGCTCGAGCGCGTCTCGGAGTGCAACTGCTCGATCTGCACGAAGAAGGGCTACCTCCATTGGATCGTTGAGCGGGCCGCGTTCCGGCTGATCACGCCGCCCGATAACATCGCGGCTTACACCTTCAACACGAAAGTCGCCAAGCATCTCTTCTGCCCGAATTGCGGCGTCGCATCGTTCTATATTCCGCGCTCCGATCCCGACGGCATCGACGTCAATGTGCGATGCCTCGAGGGTGTGAACTTGAGCCGGCTCGAGTGCGACCATTTCGACGGACGCAGCTGGGAGCAGAGCATCGCGGGGCACAAGGGACTCGAGCGCGGGCGGGCCGCAAAGTGAGGCCGCGCTGATGGCGACGCTGGGGTTTTTGCGCCGCGATTTTGAGGTGTTCGCGATCGAGGGTTTCAGCGCTCGCATGACGAAGATCTACGAGCACATCAGGCCCCGGCTGGTCCGGCTGGGGATCGAACTGGCGCCGGAACTGTCGCGGAAACTGCACGTGGAGTTTTTTCCGCACGTCGCCAAGCATATGCGGCGCACGGTGAATCCTCCCGATGAGACGTGGGTGGCATTCGGACCGTCGGCGAGGGGATACAAGCGCTACGCATATCTGGCACTATGCATCTCCGGCGCGGGCATCCACGCGCGCGCGATCGTGAAATCCGAGGCCGACAAGCGCCCCGAGATGGCGCGGCTCGTCAAGTCGAAGTCGGCTGAGCTGGGGAAAGCATTTCGCGGCGCCAGGATCCAGCAGTACCAGAAGTGGGACGGCAGGACATTGCCGGACTCGAGCGCGGCCGGCGCGGACTTCTTCGACGGACTCGGGGATGCGCTCGCGAAGAAAACCGGCGGCATCGACGTCGGCTTCGGATGGCCGGTGCGCGACGCGCTGAAGGTCGATCGCGCGGAAGTACTCGACGCGTATCGCGAGCTCGAGCCGCTCTACCGGGTGATCCGCTCGGTCGTGTGATCGCGCTTCGATGCGTGCGGCAGGGGTGACCCCTGCACCCAGTGTTCAGGCCGCCCGCCGTTGTCGCGCGCGGCCACTGCCGTCGGCGCGATTCTGACTCATCGATCAGAGCTGGAAACAGCAAATTCTACCACCTGTAGTGGTTTTGGGACGGCTCTGCGCTAGGGCTAGCTTTGTTCCGTCAAAAATAATTTCAGCTGCGAGCCGGGGTCGCCGGATTTCGGGCGAGGCGGGCGAGTACGGGACATCCTGGCGGTTGACCATAGCGTACACATAGCACGCCAAATCCGACGGGGTCAGGCTGAACTAGGACACCCAGAACGAAGGAAGAATCGCCTGCGCGGCGGGCGGCAGGGGCTGACCCCTGCACCCAGTGTCCATCGCGAAATCCCGCGGACGGTCTTTCGCTCTCAGGGTCGAGAGGGAAAGATGCGTCGCGCATATTTTCCGATTCACATTGGCCCGTCGTGCCAACGGCCAGGGGCTGCGGGGGTGAGCCCTGCACCCGGTGAATAGAAAAGATGCGGCCTGACGGCCGGTTAGAACTTTTTTGTGTCATCCTGAGCGCAGCGAAGGAACCCGGATCCGGGATTCTTCGCTTCGCAGACTCCGCTCTGAATGACACGGGCGGCCTCTGCCAAAGGCTTAATACTGCGCTGCCGTCGCCACGGGCAGTGCCGGCGAAGCGCGGCCTCTATGAAGCGTCGGCGTCGCAGATCGGGTATGGTCGGTCGAGGATATGGTCGGGATCGTGGATGAATGGGATGCCATTGAGAAGGTGGAGAATCGCCAAGGGAGGGTAAACAAGATGAACGAAAAACAGCTGTTCAGCGTTCTTGTTCGCGCGGTGGGTATCATCGTTTTCCTTGAGGGGCTGCGGACGTTTTGGCTCGTTTTCGTACAATGGGCATTGCCACCCATTAACATTCCCGGCTGGGGGCTAGCACTCGCGGTTCCGACCCTGAGTTATGGGCTATTCACCGTCGTGCTCGGCTCAACAATGATTCGATGGCCCGGTTGGCTCGTACATCTCGCCTGGCTGGAAAGACTGCCAACTATTGGCAGAATGCCAGACGACGAGAGCTAATTATTTCGCAGTTTCAAACTGACGCACGCGCCCGCCAATTCACGGCCTCTATGAAGCGGGGGCGGCAAACACTATTGTAGATGAATTGCTCAGCCGCGAATTTCCGCGCCTGCGTCGGGAAAGCGGCCTCCAAGAAGGGATTCATGGCGAACAAAGGAAAATGCAAAGCGAAAGATTGCGCGCGTGAGGCGGTCGGCAGGGGCTACTGCCGGCAGCATTTTCGGCTCTGGAAAGCCGGTGAGATGCCCAAGGCGCGCTACAAAACCTGCACCTTCGAGAAATGCCGCAAGCATCGCCACGGCACCAGCAGCCTGTGCGACGAACACTTCAAGGCCAAGCACGGCAAGCCGGCAGAAGCAGCGGCTGCGCCTGCGGCCGAAGCGGCGCCCGCCGCGGCTGCGGCATCCTGACGCCGCGACGGCGGCTTGCGCCTCCCCGCCCGCGTCACGCGGGCAAAGTGAACTGCTATGGCTAATCTAATCGTGGCTGGAGCAGCGGGCCGGATGGGCCGGCTGCTGATCGCGCTGGCGTCGCGCGATCCGGCGCACAAAATCGCCGGCGCGATCGAAGCGCGCGGCAACCGCGCGATCGGATCCGACGCGGGCGAGCTGGCGGGCGTCGGCGCGCTCGGCGTGAAAATCACCGACGACTACGCGTCGCTGGTGCGGCCCGATACCGTCACGCTGGACTTCACGACGGCCGCCGCCTCGATGGAGCATCTCGAAGCCGCGTCGAAAGCCGGCGCCGCGATCGTAATCGGCTCGACCGGCTTCACCCCCGAAATGGAAAAGCGCGCGCGCGAACTGGCGGGCAAGACGCGCACCGTGATCGCACCCAACATGAGTATCGGGGTCAACGTGCTCGCCAAGATCGTCGCCGAAGTCGCCGCGATCCTGCCCGACTTCGACGCGGAAATTATCGAGATTCATCATCGCACCAAAATCGACGCGCCCAGCGGCACTGCGCTATCGCTGGGCAAGGCGATCGCATCGGCGCGCGGCGTGGATTTCGCTACCAACGCGGTGTTCGGCCGCGAAGGAAACACCGGGGTGCGGCCCGCCGGCAAGATCGCGGTGCTCGCGATACGCGCGGGCGATGCGATCGGCGATCACACGGTGATTTTCGGCGGGGATGGCGAGCGCCTCGAGCTGAT
Source organism: Binatus sp. (SeqCode) (assembly GCF_050013435.1). Lineage (GTDB taxonomy): Bacteria > Desulfobacterota > Binatia > Binatales > Binataceae > Binatus. The sequence goes on from NZ_JBEKFG010000013.1 coordinate 10,045, forward strand.
TCATCGCGCGCAGAGCCGCGACTCGCTCGCGCGCGGCGCGATTCGTGCGGCCGGCTGGCTGATAGATCGCAAGCCGGGGCTCTACACGATGCGCGACGTGCTCGGAATTTAGCCGGACCCTTAAAGATGTGTCGGATGACCGCCGGGCGCGCGGGTGGGCGGCGCGGGCGGCAGATCGCCCATCTCGGCGCCCTCGTGATCGAGCATCGCCCACCGCTCGACCAGCTTGACGCCAAGTCCACGATGGCCGCGGATGAAGTACATCGCCATCGCGATCAGCGCGAGGATATTTCCCGCGACGATCTTCCACCATCCGAGGACTTCGAGCGCCGACTGATCGATCAACGAAACAAATCCGACAAAGAAAACCTCGAAGACCGCGAGCAGTAGCAGCGCAGCGAGCACCATGAACGGTTCCGATTCCGACGACGCAAGCAACGTCGCCAGCGCCATTCCGAACATGATGAACGCGAAGAAATGCAGAATCGAGTAGCCGAGCACCAGCGGCAACGTCACCTGAATGCCGTCGGTCACGTTCGCGTTGCCAAATACCATCGCGCCGAGAATCGCCGGGGTGTGAAACAAATTGCCCGAGGCGAGGTCGTAGCCCATGAACCAGATGGCGACGACGATCGCGCCCACCAGTCCGGCCATCAGGCCTTCGCGCGCGACCGCGATCCAGCCACCGAGCAGATGGCGCGCAAGCGCAGGATGGCGCCACAGGAAATATGAAAGCATCGCGGCCGTGGCGAGCAGATTGCCGACGATGATGCCCCACCAGGTCAGCTCCGCCGCGACATTGGGGCCGAGGAACAGAACCACCGCGATGAAGAAAACTTCGAATGCGACGAAAAAAATCGCCAGCGAAAAAACCAGCGACGACTCGGCCTCGCAGGCTTCGAGCAGCAATCCTCCAGTGATGCCGAACGCGATGAATGCGCCGAAGTGGAGCAGCGAGTATTCCAGCGCCAGCAGCTTCAGCCCGTGATGAAGGTCGTGAGCATGCGAGCCGTGCAGAAGCGTCGCCGCGAGCAAAGCCGGCGTTTCAAGCGCGTGGCCACGAATTACGTCGAAGATTAGAAACCAGACGGCAACAACAATCGCGCCGATGATTCCCGCGACCGCCCCATCGATGATGATCCGCGCCCTCGAATGTGCCATCTTCCTCCGTCACGCGCGCGGGCGATTCACGCCGGGATGAACTCGCCCATTAGCAATGCACAAGGTCTCTATTAGCATTATTAACGTCAAGCTCCGCAAGCAGCAAGCATCGCGAACCCGTTTCGGGGATTTTTTCCGCTCGTCGCGGACTTAGCCCGGCGGCCGGCGGCAGGATAATATGAAACGGTTTTCGCGCCATGGCCGACAGACTTGAAACAACCGAGCGAGCTGAAGCCTCGCACGCGGCGCCGGCATCGGCTCCCAAAGCCGCGCGGGAGGCTGATCATCACGCGTATCTGAATCATCCCGACCTGCTCCGGATCGGCCGCACACCGATCCATTTTTTTGCGGTCGCGGTGGCGTTCTTCGCGGTTGGCGTTGCCGCGATGCCATTGGTAATCACGGACGTGGCCGGGTTTTTCTATCAAATGACGCCGCTGGCGCTGGTGCATACGTTCACGCTCGGGTGGATCACGGCGGCAATGATGGGCGTGATGTATCGCTACGTTCCGGCGCTCACGCACCATCCGGTTCCATACCCGCGCATGGCGTTGGTGCAACTCGCGATCTACGTGATCGGCGTTTCGGGGATGATCGCGCATTTCGAGATCGGAATCTGGCTTGGACTGTGGCTCGCGGCGATCGCGGTGGTGATAAGCGTTGCGATGTTCGCCGCTGAGATCATCCCGTGTCTGTGGGCGCAGGTCGGACGCGGCGTTGCGGAAACGGGAATGTTCATGGGCGTGTGCTTCCTGGTGCTCGCGGCCGCAATCGGACTCACGCTCGGCCTCGACAAGACTTACGATTTCCTTCCCGGCAGCGTGCTGACGAATCTTTCCAGTCACGTACATTTCGCCGCGCTCGGATGGGTAACGCTGACCATCTGCGCGGTGTCCTACCGGATGCTGCCCGCGTTTTTGCTGCCGAAGATCGAACTCCCCGCGGCCGCGATCTGGCAACTCTACGCGCTGACGATCGGAATCATCGGACTCGGAGTGACCCTGCTGAGCGGGGTCGCCGGGGTGACTCTATGGAGCAGCGTGATCGCGGCGTCGCTGCTCGCGTACATCTTCACCATCGGAAGGCTGGTGCTCACGCGGCGGATGCCGCTGGATTGGACGTCGCGTCATGCGATCTGCGGAGTCTCGTGGCTGGTGATTGCGATCGCGATGGGTCTCACGCTCACTGTCACCGGCGCCGACGGCGAATACGGCAGCCGCATCGCGTCGGCTTACGGCGTGATGGGTCTGCTCGGATGGATTTCGAATTTCATCATCGGAATGTCGTATCAGCTCTTTCCGGGATTCGTTGCACGTGCGCGGACCGGGCTTGGATGGCCGGCGGTTACGATCGCGGAACTATCGATTCGGCGGACGCGGCCGTTGGTATTCATCGCGTACAACCTCGGGGTCGCGATGGTTGCCGGCGGGCTGCTGGCCGGGTCAGTCGATCTCGCGGTGGCAGGCTCGGTATGCATCGCGGCCGGCGGAATCGTGTACTCGGCGGTGACGCTTTGGACGCTCAGCTTCGCCTACCGGGCGGCGATGCCGGCCGCGGCGCGAACGGATTTGCGCATCCTTCCCTCGTAGCTGCGCCTTCATAGCCGCGATTCCCAAGCGCAGGCCCGGTACTCATCCGACGCATCTTTGAAAAAACAAGACCTCCGCGTTGCGGAGGTCTAAATTGGGCGGATGCGTCCTTAAGGTCGCCCAGCCTTCACCGCTCGGACGCTTAAGTTTTATTACGGATTGCGACCGAACCGGTACTCGCTACAGCGCTTGTTCATACGCCGGAGCAGTGCTTATTTCAAGGCGCGTCCGCGCCCTTGGGGGAAACACACAATGAAACGCATATGGGGATTCGACCTTGGAACTGCTTCGGTCGGCTTCGCCGTGATCGAGCACGACGAACCGAAGGGCGAAGGAAAAATCCTGAAAATCGGCGTGCGGGTCTTTCCCGAAGGCGTCACGGAAAAAACCAAGGAACCTCGCAATTGGGAGCGACGCAACGCCCGCCTTGCCCGCCGCCAATTCAGGCGACGGCGATGGCGCAAGCGGGCGCTACGCGCCACGCTTGTCGATGCCGGACTTTTGCCCGAGTCGGAGCGCGAGCCGCGGCCACACCAAACGCGCGGTGATTTCTTCCTGAGCAGCGAGAAGGGACGCGATCCCTATGAACTCCGCGCGAAGGGCGTGCACGAGAAACTTGAGCCTTATGAAATTGGCCGCGCGCTCTTCCACCTGTCCAAGCATCGCGCGTTCGCAGGAAGCCGGAAGTTCGATTCTTCCAAGGCGGGCGATAAGAAACAGGAAAGGGAAGAAAAAGGAATCGAGCAGGAAATAAAATCGCACAAAGAAAAAATGGGCGCCCGTTCGCTCGGCGAATACATGCAACAAGATTTTAAGGCGCCCAATCCAAAGCGCGGCCACCATTTCCACCGCAAAATGGTCGAGGACGAATTCGCCCGCATCTGGGATACGCAGAGCAAGTTCCATCCTGCGCTTTTGAATGCTGAAATCAAAAAGCGGCTCGATCAAATCATCTTTTTCCAGCGTCCCACCTTCTTCCGGATGAAGACGGTCGGCAAATGCGATCTGGAGCCCAGCGAGGATCGCTGCCTCAAGGCTGACTGGCACGCACAGCGCGCCGTTATGCTGCAAATGCTTAACAGCATCCGCTTTTCCGGGGATCGTCGGCTCACCAGCGATCAGCGCGGCACGATCCTCAGCCGCGCCGAATGCAAGGGCAAGGTTTCGTTCGCGAGTCTCAGAAAGGTAAAGGTCCTGGGGCTGCAAAATGAACTCTTTAACTTCGAAATCGGCGGAAAGAAGGACATGCTCGGCAATGCCACCGAACAGAAACTCGCCGGCGTATTTGGCGATGCCTGGAAGGATCTCCCGGCGCGCGACAAAATCCGCGACGAAATCGCCCGGCGGCTGTGGCAGGTCGAGTATCGCCTTGTCGGCAACAAGCGCGCCGAAATCCGCGACTGGAAAGAGATCGCCGCTCAGCGCGAAAAGTTCGCCAAAGAGGCCGAGCGCGACTGGAGCATCGCCGCCGAGCAGGCAAAGGCGCTTTCAGAACTCAGCCTTCCCGACGGACACGCGATGCACTCCAAGCGCGCGATTCTCAATATGCTGCCGTATCTCGAACAGGGCCTGCGCTACGACGAAGCCAAGGCAAAAGCCTATCCGCAGCCACCGCCCGCCGGCGCTCCGGCGGAGCGGCTCCCGCCGCCGCGCGAGATCCGCAATCCAACCGTGATGCGCACCCTGAATGAGCTGAGGAACGTCGCCAACAACCTGCTCCGCGTGTATGGCCGCCCGGACTTGATCCGGGTGGAACTTGGGCGCGATCTCAAAATGCCGCGCGAGAAACGGATCAAGCTGATCTACGAACAAAGGGGCAACGAGGCCGAGCGCGAAAAGGCCAAGGCGGCCCTCGCTGAGCATAATCTCCCGCCAAACGGGCTTAACCTGGAAAAGTGGCTGCTCGCCGAGCAACAGGGATGGCGATGCCCATACACCGGCAAGTCGATTTCGTGGGATGGACTGTTCAGGACCGGCCTGTTCGAGGTCGATCACATTTTGCCGCGCTCCCGTTCATTCGACAATTCGTTCGGGAACAAGGTCGTATGCGATCGCGATGCCAACAAGGAGAAGGACAAGCGGACACCTTACGAGGCATGGGGAAAAGCCCCGGACAAGTGGGTGGAGATACTGAAATTTCTCGACGATATCGAGAAATACACCCAGAAAAACGCCCGCCCCTTCACCCGCGGCAAATCCGCGCGGATCAAAACGCTGGACTATCCCGCGGCCGGCTCGGAGGACTTCACCAACCGCCAGCTTGTCGATAACGCCTACGCATCGAGAGAGGCGCGCGAATACTTATCCGCTCTCGGAGTTAAAGTCGAGCCGGCAAATGGCCGCGCCACTTGGACGCTTCGCCACCTGTGGGGCCTGAACGAAATTTTATCCGATTCGCCCGAGAAAAACCGCGACGACCACCGCCACCACGCGATCGACGCGCTGGTAGTGGCCCTTACCAGCCCCGCCTTCGTCAAGCGCGCGAGCGAATTCTACGCCGCCGGCCGTTGGCTGACGGACGAGAACAGGTCGAAGGAACAAACCGAACATTTGAAAAAACGGTTCGCGGAGCCGTGGAAGGCGATACACGCCGACGCGGAACGTGCCGCGGAGGAAATCATCGTTTCCCATCGCGCCCAGCGCAAAGTTTCTGGTGCGCTCCACGACGATTTGCCGTGGGGCGACACGGGCGAGGATGTGGTTAGCGGAAAAATTGCCTACCGGTTGTACTCGCAGCGCAAGGACGGAAAGGCAGTCCGGCAGCGGATACAGCCTGCGCTGATGAGAGCGATCGGCCCGGATCGTTCCGCGTTCGTCCCCACTAATTCGAATCACCACATGGTCATCTACAGGGACGCTGCCGGCAAGCTCAAGTACCAGGTTGTCGCGATGTTCGACGCCGCGATGCGAGTCGCGAGGCGGGAACCGATCGTGAACCGCGCTCCTGAACCGGGTGCAACCGAGGTCAGGTCGCTGTGCATCGGGGATATGATCGAGCGCCAAACCGACGACAAGAAAAGCTATTGGGTGATAAAGGCACTTTGGCCCAACGGAAAACAAACAACGATCCAGCCGCACAACGCCGCCCGTGAGGTGGATAAGTATTCACCGACCACCGCCAAGCTCTTCAGGGAAGGCGCGCGCAAGGTGGTTGTCGATCCGATTGGGCGTGTGTTTCCGGCCAATGATTAAGCGCACAATCGAAATCTCAAGCGGCCCCACCCGGCTCTCGATCCGAAACCGCCAACTGGTTATCGATCGCGAGGGCCAGGAGACGGCCACCGTCCCCGCCGAAGACATCGGGCTGCTGCTGGTGGACCATCAGGCCGTCACCTACACCCATTCGGTCTTCACCATCCTGGCGGAGATGGGCGCGGCGGTCGTGATTTGCGGCGGGACGCATCTGCCCGACTCGATGCTCATGCCGATCGCCGCCAACACGGTGCAGACCGAGCGCTTCAGCGCCCAGATCGCCGCCGGGGCACCGCTTAAGAAACAGCTCTGGCGCCAGAGCGTGGCTGCGAAGCTAGCCAACCAGGCCGGGGTTCTTGAAGCGGCCTCTGGAAGCGACGCGGGGATCGGCGCGATGGCGGCCAAGGTGCGCTCGGGCGATCCGGAAAACCTTGAGGCACAGGGCGCACGACGTTATTGGCCCCGCCTGCTGGGACGGAGCTTCCGCCGCGACCGCGAAGGCGATCCGCCCAACAACCTGCTTAACTACGGCTATATGGCGATGCGGGCGGCGATGGCGCGGGCACTGTGCGCGGCGGGGCTGCTGCCCACACTGGGCATCCACCATCGCAACCGCTACAACGCCTTCTGCCTTGCCGACGACCTGATGGAGCCCTACCGGCCGCTGGTCGATTGGAAGGTGGTCGAACTGGCGCGTGAAAGCGTTGCACCGCGAATGCTCGGGCGCGAGGAAAAGGCGCATCTGCTTGGCTTGTTCAACCATAGCGTGCTGATAGGCGGCCGCCGGACCCCGATTCTGCTCGCGCTCCACACCACAGCCGCCTCCCTTGCCCGCTCCTTCGCCGAGCAACGCGCGCAGTTGCTCTTCCCTGAAGGCCTGCCCTCGGCCATTGCCGAGGACGCGGAAGCGGACGACGGAGGATCCACAAGTGGCCCAGCCGAGATTTGAGCCGCTGGGATGGCGAACCGTGTGGGTAATCGCGCTCTTTGATCTGCCGGTGATGACCGCTCACCAGCGCCGGGCCTACACGCGCTTTCGAAAGGAACTGCTCAACGACGGCTTTACGATGATGCAGTACTCGGTTTACCAGCGCCATTGCGCCAGCCCGGAGAATTCGACCGTGCACATGACCAGGTTGGGGGCGCGGGTGCCGGCGGAGGGCGAGGTCCGGTTCATGACAATCACCGACAAGCAGTTCGAAAAAATCGTTACCTTCGTCGGGAAAAAACGCAAGGCGGCGGTGCCTTCGCCCGCCCAGCTAGAGTTTTTTTAAAGCGCAAGGGCTCGGAAAGTAAGACTTTCCAAGCCCTTGCGCCGGTCGAAGTGTAGCGAATACCGGTTCGGCCGCAAACCGCAACTCCGCCCTCCGGCTTGCCCGCCGCCTCACGAGTGTAGCGAATACCGGTTCGGCCGCAAACCGCAACTTCAAGCCCGCTTGGCTCGCCACGTTCCTAGTGTAGCGAATACCGGTTCGGCCGCAAACCGCAACCCCTTCTCTCACACTGGCACCATCGAACGCAGTGTAGCGAATACCGGTTCGGCCGCAAACCGCAACCGTTCCTTCGTAGCCGCGGCTCTACGAGCCGGCGACGCGCCGCGAACGCAGCACGCGAAGCTCCGGAGCCGTCGTCGCGGGCGGAACCGAAACGTCGCGGTCCTCGCGCTGCGACCACTTATAGAAGATGAATGTGAAAACGATCATCAGGTAGGTGCCCTGCCCGACCCACATGATCAGCCCGCCCAGCACCTGGTCGTCGATCGGCTTGAGGCCCCATCCATGCGCGCCCTCGGTGTACCACGGATAAATCACGCTCGTTGCCAGCGTGATCGGCGCGGCCACCGCGGTCATCGGGATCATCAGCAGGAACAGATAAAGGATCTGCGCGGGGTACGAGAGCCGCGGCAGCTCGGGGACGGGGCTCAGAATTGGCCACCACATCAGGATGCCGGCCGCCATGAAGAGCAGGTGCAGGAAAATGTGAAAATTCTCGTCGCGACACATCAGATCGAAGACCGGCGGAAAGTGCGCGGTGACGAAGACCGCCGAAAAAATCAGGAACGCGATCACCGGATTGGTGAGCACGCGCGCGATGGGTTTGATCGGCGCTCTGAGAATCCACGGCGCCAGCATCCAGCCCGGCGTCCCCATCAGGAGCAGCGGCGGAATCACGAAAGTCTGCATCAGATGTTGCAGCATGTGCATCGAAAACAGCCGCGCGTCGGCGAGTTCATCGAGCTCGGTGTGGGTGAATAAAATCGCGCCCATCGCGATCGCGAACCACATCGCCTGACGCCGCGTCGGCTTGCGGCCGGCCACGCGGCACGCGCCGAGGTAAATCGCGATCAGGATCGCGATGCCTATCGGTATGCTCGGATGTTCTCCGAAGATGTCCATCGTCAAAGACGCGCGCGCGGCGGCTACCCGATCGGCGCCATGTGATTGGACAGATATGCGAACAGCAAAATCAGCGAGACCAGCAACAGCGTCGCGATTATCAACGGGAAGATGAAGACGCCGGTCAGCAGCCATTGATCGTACTTCAAATGCATGTAGAACATCGCGACCAGCGCGAACTTGGCGCCGGCCAGTACGATCAACAACGGCACCAGCACGGGATGGAGCGCATGCACGTAAAAGACCGTGACCTCCATCGCCGTCAATACGCCGAGGAACGCGGCGATGATCAGATAGGTCGCCGCGCCGGGATGACGAGTCTGCCCGTCGTGGGCGTCTGCGATGTCGCTCATGCTCCAGGCACCGCCTGCATCAAATATACGAGGGTGAAGATTATGATCCACACTACGTCGACGAAATGCCAGTAGAGTCCCGCGAGCTCGACCGACAGCGCGCGCGACTTGCCGAGCTTGCCCGTCATGGCAGCCACCCACAGCACCGACAGCCACAGCACTCCGATCGCAACGTGCGCGCCGTGAAATCCGACCAGCACGAAGAACGATTGCGAGAACAGGTTGGTGGTGAGTCCCATGCCCTCGTTGTAGAAGCTGGTGAACTCGTAAACCTGGCCGCCAAGAAAGATCAGCCCGAAGGTGACTACGCCGGCGAGCCAGATTCGCTCCCATCGCTTGTCGCCGCGTTGCGTGGCCGCCAGCGCCAGCACCATCAGCAACGAACTCATCAGCAAAATGAAAGTGCTGAACGAGGTCAGCGGGATATTGAAGATTTTCGGGCCGGGTCCGCCCAGGCTGCGCGATTTGTAAACGATGAACGTCGATATCAAGCTGGCGAAGAACACGCATTCCGAGCCGATGAACGACCACAGGCCGATTTTGCGCACGTCGACTCCGCCCGACGACGGCGCGTGCTCCGGATCGTGCGACTGTTCGCCAAAGTCCGCGTACTCGAATCCCATCCCGACAATCGACAGGACCGCGACCGCCGCGCCGATGAGGATGATGCGATACCAGTCGATGATGAGACCGAGACCGATCACTCCCACGCCAAGACTCAACACCAGCGGGAAGATCGAAGGCGCCGGCATGTGGATGTCCTCGACGGATACCGGCTGACCGGGCTGCGGTTGCGCAGGCGCCTGGCCCGCCATGTAGGCTGCGACGCCGCGCGAACCGGCGCGCCCGTATTTCAGAATCCACCACGCGTCGCGGCCGCGGATTTGCGGGATCGTCGCGAAATTGTACGCGGGCGGCGGCGACGCCGTGGACCATTCGAGGCTGCGTCCGTCCCATGGATCAGCGGGAGCGCGCTCTCCGCGGCTGGAGAGACTTTTGAAAATGTTGACGTAGAAAAGCAGGAACCCGACGCCGAGAATGAATGCGCCGATCGTTTCGAGCTGGTTGAGATTCGTCCAGCCCATGTCAGCGCCGTAGGTGTAAGTGCGCCGCGGCATTCCCCACATCCCGAGAAAATGCATCGGGAAAAACGTGAGGTTGAATCCGATGACGGTCACCCAAAAGTGCCACTTGCCAAGCCGCTCACCGAGCATGCGGCCGGTGATCTTCGGCCACCAGTAATAGAATGCCGCCATGATCGTGAACATCACGCCGCCGAACAGCACGTAGTGAAAGTGCGCGACGACGAAGTACGAGTCCGTCTGCTGAAGATCGATCGGCGCCGATGCGTGCATGATGCCGCTGAGTCCGCCGAGCGTGAACTCAAGCAGCATCCCAAGCGCGAAATAGAATGCGGTCGTCATGCGCAACGAGCCGCCCCAGATAGTCGCGATCCAGCTGAAAATCTTCACCCCGGTGGGAATTGCGATCAGCATCGAGGTGACCGCAAACGCCGAGTCCGCCACCGGGCCCATCCCCGTCGCGAACATATGATGTCCCCACACGCCGTACGACAGGAATGCGATCAGGCAGATCGAATACGCCATCATCGGGTAGCCGAACAGCGGCTTGCGCGAGAACGTCGGGATGACTTCCGAGATGATCCCGAAGGCCGGCAGCGCCATGATGTACACTTCCGGATGACCGAACAGCCAGAACAGGTGCTGCCACAGAATCGGGGTAGCGCCGGCCGACGCGATGTAGAAATGCGTGCCGAAGAAACGATCGAAGAGCAGAAAGATCAGTCCGATGGTGAGCGCCGGAAACGCGATCAGAATCAGGATCGACGTCACCATCAGCGACCACATGAACATCGGCATGCGCATATACGTCATGCCCGGCGCGCGCATCGCGACGATCGTGGTCAGGAAGTTCAGGCCGGTGAGCACCGTCGAAGTGCCTGACACGAGCAGTCCGATCACCCACCAATCGATCGCGAGGCCTGGCGTGAAGTACCGCTCGGTCAGGTTCGCGTAACCGAACCATCCCGCATCGGGAAGTCCGCCGCGAATCCAGCCGAGATGGAGCAGGATTCCCGCGACCAGCGCCAGCCAGAAGCTCAGTGCATTGAGCCGCGGAAACGCGACGTCGCGGGCGCCGATCTGCAGCGGGATCAGGAAGTTACCGAAAAATCCGAGCAGCAGCGGCATCACCACCAGGAAGACCATCGTCGTCCCGTGCATCGTGAAAAACGCGTTGTAGATAGCCGCCGACAGCGCGTGATTGTCGGGACGCCACAGCTGTACGCGAATCGCCATCGCTTCGAATCCGCCGAGCGCCAGGAAAAACAGCGCGCTGACGAGGTACATCACGGCGACACGCTTGTGATCGATCGTCGTCAGCCATCCGAGTATCCCGCCACCTTCAAGGTAGCTCGGCTGATGCGCTGGCAATGGTTTCGGCTGGGCAGCCATTCGATGCTCCCTATTTCAGACCCTCGAGATACGCGACCAGGGCGTTCATTTTCGGCCCCGGCAGCAGCAGCGCCGGCATGTTGGCGCCCGGCTTGGTTTCCTGTGGATTCACGATCCACTTCGCGACGTTTTCCGGGGTGTTCTTCAGCACCCCGGCGGCCAGCGTCGTGCGGCTGGCGAAATGCGTCAGGTCAGGTCCGATATAGCCCTTCGAGATGCCCTGGATCATGTGGCAGGTCGTGCACGGACTGTTGGCGAAAACCTTTGCGCCGTCTGACGCCAACAGATCGCTCGCCGGGATTGCGGCCGGCCCGGCCAGCTGCGCCCTATCCCACTTGGCGAAATCATCGGGCGAATCGACGAACACTCGAAAGCGCATGTTCGCGTGCGACAGGCCGCAAAACTCCGCGCATTGCCCCGGATACATTCCCGGCACCGTCGCCATGAATGTCAGCTCATTGATTTGGCCGGGCACCACGTCACGTTTGCCGCCGAGTTGCGGGACCCAGAAGCTATGTATGATGTCGGCCGACTCCAGTGACAGGCGAATCGGCCGGTCGACGGGAATATGCGGTTCGTTGCTGGTCTTGGCACCGTCGGGGTAATCGAACTCCCACCACCATTGATGCGCTACTACTTTGATCTCCAGGGCTCCCGCGGGTGCGACCGCCGGCTGCGAGCGAAAGATCGTCCGTATCGTCGGCACCGAGATCATCACCAACACCAGCGTGGGTCCAAGCGTCCAGGCAATTTCCAGACCCAGATCGGACGACGCGGTCGACGCTGGCGCCGCTTCGCCTACCCGCGACGAGAAGACGAACACCGCCAGGATAAACGCGATGACCACGATCGCCAAAATGATCGCGTCCCACACCGTCACGTCGATGAAGAGAGCTTGAATCCACTGCGCCAGATCCGACTTCGGCGCGAGCGTCGTCATCGGATGGCCCGCCGCCGAGCATCCCGCAATAGCCAGTGCAGTAGCCACTTGTAAAACTATCGTCGCGATCGAATACCTATTTGAACCGCTCCCGATCATTGCGCATCGTCTCCAACCGGTTCTCCGGAGGTCGCGGCCTGCGCGACGCGGTTCAGTCCCGGCACCGCCGACAGCAGAAATGCGCCCAGGAAACCGATCGATATCAGAAGTTGCGTGACGCCAAACGGGATCGCGTCGAGCGACAGCGACGGAACCACCAGCACGTAACGCTCGAGCCACATCCCGGCCAGCCCCAGTACCGCCACCGTACCGAGAATCACCGGCGTCCTTTTGGCCCGCACGCTCATCAGCGCCGTGAATGGAATCAGCCAGATCAAAACCAGGCACGCCACCGATAGCGGCGACCATGGCATGTGATGCACCCGTTGAACGATAAAGAAAGTTTCCACCGGCAGATCGCCGTACCAGATCACGATGTACTGCGAGAACAGCAGATATATCCAGAATACCGAGAACGCGAAGACCATCTTGCCAAAGTCGTGCATGACGGTGGGATTGGTGAACAGGTTGTTCCCGCCCAAACGGCCGCGCAGCACGGTCGCTGTGAGAGCCATCGCGGTCAATCCGCTCCAGAAGCACCCGGCGAAGAAATACCAGCCGAAAAGCGTGCTGCGCCACACCGGCGCCAGCGACATGACCAAATCGAATGCGATCAGCGAATAGACCGCCGCGAACAGAACCGCAACCAGCGGAGCCAATACTCGTATCGAATGCGGCGGCAACTCGATCTCGTCGGTGGCAATCGTCCACGCCCGTGCGTCATCCCGACGCGAGACGCGAATAAACGCGAAGCTCGCCGCAGCCATCACGCCGAGCCCGATTCCATCGCGCGCAAAAAGAAACGGAGTATTCAGCCACGCAGCCTTCTGCGCGATCGGATGCGTTACCCACGGGAAAATCAAACTGCGGCCGAAGTACAGCCCAAAGAACAGAAAAAATCCCACCCACAGAAATGGCGCGAACGCCTCGCCGAGCCGATACGGCGTCGAACCACCCCACTTTGCCTGCGTCAGATAAAACGCCGCCGACGCGACCAGCGCGCCTTGCGCGATGCCAAGGAAGAACAGCAGGTTGACGAGATAGGCTTCCCATGCGATCGCGGCTTCGCCCCGGATCAGCGCTAACCCGAACGCGATCGCGCCGAGCACGATCATCGCGCCGGCCACCGTGCTCAGCGTCGCGCCGGCCACCGACTCGACGGCGCGCGGCTTCGTCGCCGGATGCTCGCGATGCGCCCGTTGAAGATTGGTGCTCATCGCGGCTGCGCCTCGTCTTCGCGAACGACTTCTTCCGCGCCCGATTCTTTCAGCATCGACTCGACCCGCGCCGCTTCCGCCTCCTCGCATCGAACCACGATCCCGAATCGATCCTCGCCGAAGCGCCCGTCGTACCCCGGCGCGCTCACGGTCGTGGGCACACCCGACAACATCAGCACCCCGAAGAAGCCGAAAATTCCGCCCAGCAGGACCATCAACTCGAAGCAGATCACGATGAACGGCGGCCATGACAAGAGCGGCTTGCCGCCCGCGTTGAGATGCCACTCGTAAGTTGTTCCAATCGTTATCGCGAGCCCGGTAAGCACGCCCGAAATTCCGCCTGCCAGCACCAGCCATCGCACCGGGCTCTTCGAGCGGCCGATTGCATGTTCGATTTTGTGGCTCGGGATCGGCGAGAAGGTATTGAAAGTGCCGACCTGCGCCGCGCGGAGCTCCTCGATCGCTTGCGCGCATCGAGTGTCATCCGCAAACGAACTTATGATCGCTATCGTGCTCATTCGGCTCTGACGCGATCCATCTTGATCGCCTTGCGAAGCCAGACGATTCCCTCTTTAAGCTCCGTCATCGAGATGATCGGCAGGAACCTGGAAAACAACGAGAACAGCCCCAGGAACCACGCGAAGCTGCCGATCGTGATCATGATTTCCGTGATCGACGGACGGTAGCCGGCCCACTGCGAAGGCTCGAAGTTTGCCGTCAGCGAACCCGCGATAATCACGAAACGCTCGAACCACATCCCGATGTTCACGAAAATTGTGATTATCCAGAGCGCCCTCATGTTGACCCGGATGCGCGGGGAAAATAGCAACAATGGTATTACGCAGTTGCACAAGACCATTATCCAGTACATCCATCCCCACGGCCCGAAGTAGCGCATGTGGAAGGTCATTTGCTCTACCGGATCGCCCGCGTACCAGGTCATAAAAGCTTCCGTGAGGTACGCGTACGAGACGACCAGCGAGGTCAGCAGCACGACTTTGGCGAGATTGTCGAAATGCCACTCCGTCAGCAGGTCCTCGATGCCGAGCAGCTTGCGCATCGGGATTAGCAGCGTGATGACCATCGCGACGCCGGAAAAGATCGCGCCGGCGACGAAGTATGGCGCGAAAAGCGTGCTGTGCCAGCCCGGATTTATCGCCATCGCGAAATCCCACGACACCACCGAATGCACCGAAAGCACCAGCGGAGTCGCCAGGCCCGCCATCAGCAGGTACGCCATTGAGTAATGCCGCCACTGGCGATCGGTGCCCTGCCATCCCATGGCGAGCGCCGTGTAGAACTTCTTGCGCCATCCGGTCGCGGCCTCGCGCGCGTTGGCAACGTCGGGAATCAGTCCCATCGTCCAGAACAGCGCGCTAATAGTCAGATAAGTACTCACTGCGAAAGCGTCCCACACCAGCGGCGAGCGGAAGTCGGGCTGTAAGTATCGCTGATTAGGGTATGGCAATAGCCAGTAGAAAAACCATACGCGGCCAAGATGGATCAGCGGATACAGTCCCGCCGTCGCGACCGCAAATATAGTCATCGTCTCCGCGGCGCGATAAACCGCGGTGCGCCACTTGGTGCGGAACAAAAACAGAATCGCGGAGATCAACGTCCCCGAGTGCGCGATGCCGACCCAGAAAACGAAGTTAGTAATGTAGATTGCCCACATCACGGGCTGGCGAAGTCCCGTCACGCCCAGTCCCGAGTAGATCTGGCGAAGCCACATCGCGGCGGCGATCGCCACCAGCGTGAAGCAGAAACCGATCCACGCCCAGTACGCGCGGCCGGCCGGTTCCATCACCCGCAGCACGCTGCGGTCGATGTCGCGGTAACTCGGCTCTGCTGTTATCTTCGGCGCCGCAGCCACTCAGGCCTTTCCTTTCTCGCGATAGAGATCGCGCAGATACGTGATAGCCGGTTGCGTGTTGAGTTCTTCGAGCGCGCGATAGTTGCGCAGCTTGTTGTCCTCGCGCCGGCGCATCATCGCGCTGGCGGGATCGTTGCTGTCGCCAAACGTGATTGCGCGCGTCGGGCACGCCTGCTGGCAGGCCGTGACGATCTCGCCGTCGCGCAACTCGCGATCTTCAGTCCTGGCGTTGAGCTCGGCGAACTGGATTCGCTGCACGCAGAACGTGCATTTCTCCATCACGCCGGCGCCGCGCACCGTCACGTCCGGGTTGAGTTGCAGATTGAGCGGCGCGGGCCACTCGGGCACGAACCAGTTGAATCGGCGCACCTTGTACGGACAGTTGTTTTCGCAATAGCGCGTGCCGACGCATCGATTGTAAACCTGGCCGTTGAGGCCTTCTTCGGTGTGATAGGACGCAAACACCGGGCAGACCGGCTCGCACGGCGCGTGATCGCACTGCTGACACAGCATCGGCGCGAGGTAGAGCTGCGGCGCATCCGCCGCTTCCGCGGCCGGCGGGAAATAACGCTCGATGCGAATCCACGACATGATTCGGCCGTTATCGACTCCGTCCCTGCCCACCGTCGGGACATTGTTCTCCGCGTAGCACGCGGTGACGCACGCGCTGCATCCGGTGCACGCATTGACGTCGATCGTCATGCCCCATTTGTGCCCGGAATATTTCCAGGGCGGGTACATTTCGAACGGCCCGGTGACTTGTTCGGCCTCGCTTTTGGGAACCACGCCGCGCGCCAACTGATCGATGCTCACCGCCTCGACGATCGATCGGCCCATCATGTCGCTCTTGCCCAGCGGTGAAACCAGCGTGCGAGTCTTGCCGGTCGCGCGCGCGGTCGCGGCCGCGCTGGTCGCGCCCGCCGCCAATATCGCCCACGCATTTGCGCCGACGTCTTTCGCATAACGGCCGTACGCGCGGTGCCCCTGCCCCAAAGGAACCGCGATCACACCCGGACGAACCGTGCTCTGGACCAGGACCGGCGCCTCGATTGCGCCGTGCTCCGTTTTGATCTCGATGATGTCGTCCCGGGCGACGCCGAGCTTGCGCGCCGTCTCGGGATGTATCTCGGCCCAGCTGTCCCACACGATTTGCGTGACCGGCTCGGGCAATTCCTGCAGCCACGGCTTGTCGGCGCCGCGGCCGTCGTAAAGAAACAGGTGCGGGTAGGCGTAAACGGAAAGTTCCGGCTGAGCCGCGGCTGGTGCGGGCGCCTTGAGCGCAGACGTGTCGAAGTTGAGCGCCGCGAGATGCTGTTCCTCGAACAATCCGCCTTCGCGGCGGACGCGTATCCAAAAATCTTCCGGATCAGCGCTGTCTGCTTTGGGAGCCAGCGCCAGCCATTCAGCCTTGACGGCATCCGCCGCGCTCGCCCACGGAAGTTTCGCGCTCGACGATCCCGCGGCTGCCGCAAGCAGGATATCGCCCACCGGCTTGCTCTCGAACACCGGCTGCATGACCGGCTGTCCCAGTCCGCGGATTCCCGCGCGCGGCGCCGTGTCACGCCACGATTCGAGCGGATGATGCGCCGGCAGGAGCAGATTCGCCATCGTGGCGGACTCGTCCGGCACGCCTCCCGCCCACACGACGAACGGAACTCTCCGGATCGCCTCGGCGACTTGCGCCGACGCCGGCATCGTGAAGACCGGATTTCCGCCCGCGATGAACAGCGCATCGATCTTGCCGCCGCGCATCGCGTCAACCGCCGCGTCCACTTCATCCGGCGTGCTGGTCTCCTCGGCCGGCGAGCCTTCGAGGAACATCACGGTCTTGCCGAAATTGCCGGTGACCGCGTTGAGAATCATCGCCGCAAGATGAGCCGACGAATCGTCCGTGCCCGCGATTGCCAGCGCGCCGTCCGCCTTGCCGAACGTCTCGCCAAGCCTGGTAATGGTTTCCACCGGCACGCCGGTGCGCGCGCTGGTGGCAGCCGGATCGAAATTCGCGACCGCCCGGGTCAGTGCCGCGAGATCGAGACCCGAGTTCTGCGAAACCCAGCGCTGCTTGATGAGCACGTTGAGCACGCTCCACGCAACGTCGGCCTCCGCGCCCGGAGCAGTCGCGATCCAGTCGTCGCACTTCGACGCCGTCATGCCCAGCCGCGGGCCGACATAGGTGGCGCGGCCAATGGCCAGCCGGCCGTGGCGCTCACGCGGCGTGCGAAACAGCGAGTACTGGCGCGCGAGTTCCACCGGAGATTGCCAGGTCTCGAGGAAGTCCGCGCCGAAGGATATCAGCACTTCGGCCTGATCGATTCGATACGAAGGCAGGTCGCGCTTTCCGAAGAGCGTTTTCGCCGCAACCCGCGCCGGTTCCTGGTTGATAGCCTCGTAAAATATCGCGCGCGACGAGCCATAAGCGCCGACGAACGCGAGCGCGATTTTTCTCAACGTCGGGCCCGGCGGCGAACCGAAGAACGCCACGCGATCCCTGCCCGCCTGCGACGCCGCCGCCAGCCGGTCGCCGAGCATTTTGCCCGCGTCGTCCCACGAAACGCTCCGCAGCGCGCCGTCGCCGCCGCGAACCTGCGGACGCGCAAGCCGATCGGGATTGTACAGACCTTGCAGCGCCGCCTGTCCCCGGGCGCACAAAGAACCCTGGCCGATGGGATCGGCCGGATTGCCCTCCAGCTTGACGACGCGCCCTTCCCGGATTCGCGCCACCATGCCGCATCCGGCAGGGCACTCCGAACACGTCGTGGCAAAGAAACTCGGCACGCCGGGAATTACGTTCTCATCGGGCACGACGTACGGGATCAGCTTCCTCGCCGCCGGCTCGCAGCCAGGGATCGCCGCCGCCGCACCCGCAGTCGCGGCCAGCTTGATGAATGATCGCCTGGATATCGACGGTCGCTCGCGCATCTACCTACTCACTCAGTGATGACAGCCAACGCAGTCGAGCGTCGCTTTCTTCTCCGTGTGACAGTCCACGCAGAAGCCCATGTTGATTTCAAACGCCGGCACCACGCGATCCATCGTTTGCACCGGGCCGTGACAGGTCTGGCATGGCAGGCCGGCATGAATATGCGGCCGATGGGTGAAGCGCACGAAGTCGGGCAGCGCGTACACGCGATTCCACTGAATCTCGAACGCCGCCGGCGTGTCGTCCGTCCACGCCCGCGTCACCGGCTGGACTGCGCCTCCCGCAATCCGGTTGCCGTGGCATCCCACGCATTTGGCTACCGCCGGGATACCCGGCTCGGACGATCGGCCTGCATCGGCATGGCAATACATACAGGGAATTTGGTTCACCCCGGCGTGTACTCGATGGCTAAATGGTATCGGCTGAACTACATCTGCCCGGGGCGCCCATGGCCGCTGCGACAGCGCGATCACTGCCCCTCCCAGGGCAAGCATCGACAGGGCGAGCACCAGCACGATCCGGTTCATACTCACAATCAGGCTTGTAAATAGGGCAAAAAGCGCAGCCGCGACACTGTTCGGCAGGTAAAGTTTCTAACAGTACCGTCGCTCCAAGTAAAGATAGTTAATGATTCCCGCTGAATTGGATCGTCCAATCGACGCGCGCACCTGTGGATTGGCGACGGGCGAGAACGCTGATTTATTGCGCCAGGTAGTTTCGACGGTCCGCAAAGTATGTTACTTATGACCAAGCCTTGTGGTCTGAGGCTTTTCAACAGGTGCAAATCAAGACTGCTTCTCGACTGGGTCTTTTACCGCCCTACCTTTTTGCCGAGCTTGACCGCCTGAAGAAGGAAGTGGCAAGCAAGGGTGTTGACGTTATCAGCCTCTCGATCGGCGACCCCGACCTGCCCACTCCGCGCCACATCGTCGAGACGCTCAAGCGCGCCGCCGACGACCCGGCAAATCACCGCTATCCCGACTACGAAGGCTTGCCGCGATTTCGCAATGCGGCTGCGGATTGGTACCGGCGGCGTTTCGGCGTCAGCTTCGACCATCAGCGCGAGGTCTGCGCCCTGATCGGCTCCAAGGAAGGCATCGCAAACTTCTCGACCGCCGTCGTCGATCCCGGCGACATCGTGCTGATTCCCGACCCCGGATACCCGGTGTACTACTCGGGATGCGTCTTCAACGGCGGCGAGCCGTATTTTCTGCCGCTCAGAAAAGAAAACGGATTCGTTCCCGATCTAGCCTCGATTCCCGCCGAAGTGGCGCGCCGCGCCCGGATGCTGTGGCTGAACTATCCGAACAATCCAACCGCGGCGACTGTGGACCTCTCCTTTTTCGAAGATGCGGTCAAATTCTGCCTCAAGCACGACATCATCCTCGCCCACGACAGCGCCTACTCCGAAATTGCCTACGACGGCTATCGAGCCCCGAGCGTTTTCCAGGCGCAAGGCTCGCGCGAATGCGCAATCGAGTTCCACTCGCTATCGAAGACTTTTTCGATGACCGGATGGCGCGTCGGCTTCGCGATTGGCAATGCCCAATTGATCGGCGCGCTCGGCAAGGTCAAGACCAACATGGATTCCGGCGTTTTCCAGGCGGTGCAGGAAGCCGCGATCACGGGCCTGGAAGGGGGAGACGGCGACCAGCTCGCCGAATATTGCGCAATCTACAAGCAACGCCGCGATCTGCTGATCGAATCGATCCGCGCGCTCGGGCTGGAATGCGAGAAGCCGCGGGCGACCTTTTACGTCTGGAGCAAAGTTCCGCGTGGTTACACCTCGGTTTCATTTACCGAGCGCGTGTTGAAGGAAGCCGGCGTCGCGATTACGCCCGGCTCCGGATTCGGCAAGGGTGGTGAGGGATACGTTCGCTTCGCGCTTACGGTGTCGAGCGAACGGTTGGTCGAGGCGGTGGACCGATTAAAGGCGCTGCGGTTTTAACGGCGAGGATGCCCAATCGGGCTTTCATCGGAATAGGCAGTAATCTAGGCGATCGTGCCGCCAATTATCGCGAGGCGATTGCCCGGATCGCCGCGATCCCGGACACGAGGATCGTGCGCCAATCCTCGATCTACGAGACCGAGCCGATGGGCGATCTCAAGGGCGCGTTTCTAAACGGCGTCATCGAAATCGAGACTGAACTGGCCGCCGAAGTGCTGATGCGCCGGCTGCTCGCGCTCGAGCGAATCATGGGCCGCAAGCGCGTCAAGGGACGCAAGCAATCCCGCGGCAAGTACCGGCCGCGAATCATCGACCTTGATTTGCTGTTCTTCAACAAGGAGACCATCGACACGCGGATCCTCAAAGTTCCGCATCCGCGCCTTCATGAGCGCCGCTTCGTGCTCGCCCCCATGAGCGAGCTGGCGCCCGCGCTGATCCATCCGAAACTCAACGCGTCGATTTCCGAAATGCTCGCGGGACTTAAGTCGCCGTTTCGTGTTACGCTTGCGCGAGCGGACCTGCTCAGGCCGCAATCGTCAAAACGCGAGGCATTCACCAGATGAAGTATTTTATCGATACCGCGGAGGTCGCCGAGATTCGCGAGGCCGCCAGTTGGGGAATCATCGACGGAGTCACCACCAATCCGTCCTTGATGGCGAAAACCGGGCGCCCGTATCACGACGTGCTGCGCGAGATTTGCGAAATCGTCGACGGACCGATCAGCGCCGAAGTCATCTCGACCGAAGCGTCCGCGATGATCGAAGAGGGCGAAAAGCTCGCCAAGGTCCACAAGAACATCGTCGTCAAGTGCCCGATGATCATCGAAGGCCTCAAGGCGACCCACGCGCTCGCCAAACGCGGCATCCGCGTCAACGTCACGCTGATCTTCACTCCGCTCCAGGCGCTCGCGGCGGCCAAAGTCGGCGCCTCGTTTCTGTCGCCGTTTATCGGACGGCTCGATGACATCGGACAGGACGGATTCGCGATCGTCGAGGATATGGTGCAGATACTGTCGAACTACGACTACCCGGCCGAGGTGCTGGTCGCGTCGGTGCGCAACACCACGCATCTGTTGCGTGCGGCTGCGGTCGGCGCCGATATCGCGACGGTGCCGTTCGCCGTGCTCAAGCAGACGCTGCATCATCCGCTGACGGATCTCGGGCTCGAGCGCTTCCTGGCCGACTGGCGCAAGACCAATCAGAAGATCTGAGCAGGGGTGACCCCTGCACCGCAGGGCTGAGCCCTGCACCCACCGTTAAGGCCGCGTTCCGTTGTCGCGCGCGGCCACTGCCAACGGCGTAATACTGCGCCACCGTCGCCACGGCCGGGCTTCGCCCTGTTAGAAGGGATTGATCAAGAAGGAGCCCGCGCGCCTTCCTTTTCCGTCATCCTGAGCGAAGCCGAAGGATCTCGCGCGCAAGCGCGCCGCGCTTAATTCGTAGCGGCAGCGGTTGGAGTTGCGGTCGGCGATACCGAAGTGGGGCCGCGTACGATGACGCCAGAGTTCGGCGCAACGATAGCGCCTTCCATGTGGGGTTTGCTCGAACAGGCCCAGATCCCAACGGCCAACACAGGGACGACGGAGAATATGGCGAGCCGCGAAAGGTACTCAAACGCGCTCCCGCGCAGCAACCGCCTGCCAGGCACTGGATCGCGCGAAACTGGAGCGCAAAATTCAACGGGAGGGGTTTTCATGAAGGACACACCATCGTCGCGCAGACCATCGCCGATTCGGACTTCGCTGAGCATCATGTTCTTTCTCATCATAATTGTTTAGCTACCTTGTGCGCAGCCGCCGCTCGACGGTCGGTAGGT
Source organism: Binatus sp. (SeqCode) (assembly GCF_050013435.1). GTDB lineage: Bacteria > Desulfobacterota > Binatia > Binatales > Binataceae > Binatus. Next base: position 32,022 of record NZ_JBEKFG010000013.1, read on the forward strand.
GAGGGTTCCGCGGCGCATCACAAAAGGCCGCCGGCTCACCTTTTTGTGTCATTCTTGAGCGCAGCGAAGAATCCCGGATCTTTATTTGCCTTGCCCGTGCGCCCTCTTTTTCCGTCATCCTGAGCGCAGCCGAAGGATCTCGCGCGCAAGCGCGTCTCGCCTAATTCGTAGCGGCGGCGGCTGGCGAGCGCTCGGCGATCAACCGATCCAGCTCGGCGCGCAGCTTGGGCAGCACTTCCTCGTAGCCGAAATAACCGATCTTTTTATCTTTCTTCTTGAGATTCACCGTGGTCGGACCGCACCACAACCCGAGGTCGGCGTCATCGGTCTCGCCCGGCCCGTTAACTCGACATCCCATCACCGCAATCGTGATCTTGTACTTCTGCGCGTAAGTCGTGAGTTCCTTGACCTGCTGCGCCAGCTCGACGAACTTCTCGTTCTCGACCCGCGAGCACGACGGGCACGAGATGATGTTGAGCCCCGCGCCGAACTCCGGCACCGAGATGAACCTGCCTGCGGCGACGTCCTCGATAATCTTGTGCCCTACTGTCACTTCCTCGTGCTTGCGCTCGTTGGGCAGCGTCAGCGAGACGCGGATCGTATCGCCGATACCCTGCGCGAGCAGTTTTTCGAACGCGATCCGGGTCTTGATGATTCCGTCGGGCGGCAACCCCGCCTCCGTGACGCCAAGATGAAGAGGCACGTCGGGCCGGCGCTTCGAGAAGCGCCGATTCGCGTCCATCACCTTGTTGGGATCGGAATCCTTGAGCGACACGACGAAACGGGTGAAGCCCAGCTCGTCCATCAGCTCGCAATGGTACGCCGCCGACTCGACGATCGCGGCCAGTTGATCGCCCGGATACTTGTCGATAAACGCCGGCGCGACCGAGCCGCAGTTAACCCCGATGCGGAGCGCGAGGTTGTTGTCGCGGGCCACATCCACCAGCCATTTCACCTTCTGCTTGATCGTCTTCGACTTTTCTATATGGTGCAGATGGCCGGGGTTGTAGCGAATCTTGTCGACGTGCGGCGCCACCCGGCCGGCGATCTTGTAGTTCTCCTGCAAATCGACCGACAGCACGATGCCCCTGGTCTGCGCGCGGATTTCCTTGAGCGCCGGGATTTCCTTTTCGTTGTCCATCGCGATTCGGACAATTCCCGCGCCCGCGTTGGCCAACTGATGGGCCTGCGCGACCGTCTTATCCACGTCGATCGTTCGCGTCGCGCACATCGATTGCACCACCACGGGCGCATCGCCGCCGAGCTTGGTGCCGCCGATCGTTACCTGCCGTGTCTTCCGATGTTTTTGTGCCTGATCCATTTCCACCGATTCAATTGTTCCCAATGCTGCCGAATGCGCGCCGCCCATTCCAGTGGTTGTGTTCTTCAGCCACCGCCGTCGCGCTTGCGTCTGAGAATTCAACTATAGCAGACCGTCCGCTCGTATCGACAACGACTGCCCTTCGCGCCGGTGAGCGCATCGGTCCGTCGGCGCCGCGTGCGCGTCTGCGACGCCGTTTCGCTGATTTCGGCGTAATCATTGGGCAAATTTGACTCAATCTGAGGCTCGCCACCACCACCATTTTTGCTGCCACTGTTCCCTTGCAATGAGTTAGATTTCTCACTAAGTTTCTTTCTCCGTCAACATTAGACGGAAAGAGGATTCGCATAAGAGATGCTGCTGGGTTCATTAATTTGCCGCGGCAAATTTTCTGCACTCAGGCTCTTCCGCAGGAGGGAGAAAGCTGAACAATGAATGCCGTCGCCTTTGCAATCGCTGACACTGATTCGCGTCCCTTTCCCGACGTTATCCTCCGCAGCCAGTTCTTCGAGATGGTCGGCACGAGATCGCTCTCCAGCGAGCAGCGCCTGATGCTCGCGGTGCTGGCCGACGCGATCAACGTCGTGCAGGAATGCGGCAGCTCGACCAGCCTGCGCAAGCGCAACTCGTTTAACGAGGCGTGGAACTGGATCTTCACCAAGGGCGTAACTTCTCCGTTGTCATTTGACAACGTATGCGACGCGCTCAGCATGGATACCCGGGGCTTGCGATGGCGGCTGTCCGAACTGGTCGCCGGCCGCGGCGGCGCTCCGCTGCGCCTGCGGCTCAAGGAAGCTAGCCGAATCCAACGCTTGACGGTTAATCGAACGCGCCGGCGCGATCGGCGCGGGCTGCGCCGCGTCGCTCCCGTCCGCTAGCGACTAACCCTCCGATTCAGTCGTCCGATTCAGGTCGCACGCGGACTGAGAAACCGCGCGCGCGGTTTCACTCTTCCACCGACTCCTGATACGAATTCGGTCTCATCCGATGAAGGAGACCTTTGCGATGGACCGTCCGCTCAAGGGCGTCAGAGTTGTCGAAGTTGCGATGTGGGTCGCCGGCCCGTCCACCACCACCGTGCTGGGCGACTGGGGCGCCGACGTTATCAAGCTCGAAGACCCGACCACCGGAGACCCGATTCGCGGCTTCGTAACGCGCACCATGGGTGATCCCAATGCGCGCATCCGTCCGCCGTTTGAACTCGACAATCGCAATAAGCGCTCGGTCGCCGTCGACTTGCGCCGCCCCGACGGCCACGCCTTCGCGCTCAAGCTGATCGAACGCGCCGACGTCTTCGTCACCAGCCTGCGCCTCGACGCCCTCGAGCGCATGAAACTCGACTACGCATCGCTGTCCGCGAAAAATCCGCGGCTCATCTACGGGTCGATCAACGGCTACGGGCATCGCGGACCCGATCGCAATCGCCCGGCCTATGACTACGCCGCCTCGTGGGCGCGCTCGGGCCTGATGGCGACGATCGCCGAGCCGGGACAGTCGCCGCCCGGGCAGCGGCCCGCGATGATCGATCACGCCGTCGGCCTGGGCCTGGCGGGCGCAATCTCAGCCGCCCTGCTCGCACGCGAGCGCAGCGGCCGCGGCCGCGAGGTCGACATCTCGCTGTTCTCGATGGGTCTGTGGATGAACGCGTCGGATCTTACCATCGGGCTCATGACCGGCCACTCGCCACAATCCGAGTCGCGGACCGAGCGCATAAATCCGATGTGGAGTTCCTATCGATGCGCCGACGCGCGATGGATTTACTTCGTGATGATCCAAAGCGATCGCTTTTGGCCGGATTTCTGCCTCGCGCTCGGCAAACCGGATTGGCGGGGCGATCCGCGCTTCAAGGATTCAGTCGCCCGCGCGCAAAACTGCGCCGCGCTCACCGGCGAAATAGATCGCGCGATTGCGCTGAGGACTTGCGACGATTGGGCGCCGATTTTCGATCGCCACAATCTCATCTGGGCGCCCGTTCGCACCGACGCCGAAGTGCTCGTCGATCCGCAGGCCGAAGCTATTGGCGCTTTCGCCGCCGTGGACCATCCGAATATTCCCGGATGCCGCGTCGTGAACAGCCCCGTCGAGTTTGGCGGCGCCGACCCAGTCCCCCATCGTGCGGCGCCCGAACTCGGCCAGCATACCGAGGAAGTCGCGCTCGAAATGGGCCTGACGTGGGACCAGATCGCCAGTCTCAAAGCCTCCGGCACCCTGGGTTAGATTTCAGCCCGTTCGATTCACCAAACCCGCTGCCGCGAAGCGTTTTGTACCATGAGGTGAAAATCAAACGACGGTATAAACTCGGATTTCCTGAAAAGATTTGACTCTGACGAACGCGCCTCCATATGATCTTTATCTGATCGTTATCACCTGTCAGCGGAGGTCGCCTGGTTGTGCGAATGATTGTTCCGCCTGTCGCTCATCGCCGCGAAATTGATCGCAACCTCGCCGAATTTTTCCGCGGCCATCGCGCCGCGCATTTCAACCGCGCCATCGCCTCGATGTGCCGATACTTCAAGCTGCGCCGCCCGCGGGTCGAATGGTTCGAGTATATCGATTGGGGCAAGACGGCAGGCCGCACCTACGAAGACGGCCGCATCCATCTCGTGCATCCCGAAAACTGGAAACGCGGACGCGTCTATTTCAGCGAGCGCCTGTGGATTCAAATGATCTACCACGAGATGGGTCATTTCCTGTTCTGGTCCGACGCCGAGCGCAAAGCCGACCTGTTCTCGCGCCGGATGGTGAGCGGGCTTAGAGTCCCCGTCCGCCGCGGCTCATCGCGCTCGCGCACCCGGGCGGGGATCTCAAGCACGCGTCGCGCCGCAAATCGGATCCGCAAGCGCCACCCGCGTATTTCGATCGCACGAAAATCGAGGCGCACTGCTCGCATCGACGCTCGCAAATCCCGCCGGGTTGCCTGATGCCGCAAAAGCCCAACGTCGAAAACCGCTGGTGGGTCGAAACCACCTTCAAGAAACCCAAGCAGGCCAAGTCCGAGACTGAGATGCCGCAGTTGCCGGTCGCGATGGCCTTTTACCAGGTCGCGCGCGACTACGATCAGGATCGCGCCAAGGAAGACCTGACCGACAACAACCTGCGCATCGCGCGCGCGGCCAATCCTCCGCAGGGCGACTGGGCCTACGTCGCGATGACCGAGCAGCATGCGCCGCCCAATGTCATCAAGCGCGTCAAGGACGAGTTTCGCATCCCGCGCGAGGCCCGCGGCATCGTGATCGATCACGGGCGCGTCGTGCGCCTGCTGATATGCGGCCCGCAGCTCGAGGACTGGATGCTCGACATCACGCTCGGCGAGGAGCCGTCGGTCGACGCGTACGTATGGTCGGTGATGTATCGCGAGCGAATCTTCCGCCGCGCCGAGGACGCGCTGCGCCAGGCGCGCAAATGGGCGATCAACCTGCTCCAGTTCCCTCCGCCGCGTGACGAGCCCTTCCGCGGCTCCCTGCTGGTCTAGCCGAGCTTCACACCCTTCACTCAATCCGCTCGCCCTTGCGTGTCATTCTGAGCGAAAGCTGCTGTGATTGAGCCGAAGCCCTGAGTACTCGAAGGGGAAGAATCCCGGATCCGGGTTCCTTCGCTTCGCTCAGGATGACACAAAAAAGTTCTTACAGGCCGTCAGCCCGCATCTTTGCTTTAACATTGGGTGCAGGGGTCACCCCTGTAACCCACGGTGGGTTTCACTACAATTAAGTTCGCGCCATGAAATACCTGCCGCTCGTGCTCATCAACCTGACCCGCAACAAGCGGCGCACGATTCTTACCGTGCTGTCGATCACCGTCTCGGTATTCATCTTCGCCTCCCTGATCAGCCTGCCCGCGCTGCTCGACCAGGTCCTGCGCGATCGCGCCAACTCGCTGCGTCTCATCTGCCACAGCAAGGCGGGCTTCTTCTACATGCTGCCCGAAGCGTATCGGCGGCAGATCGAAGCCGTGCCACACGTCGACGCGGTGGCGGGCTACAGCGTCTTCATGGGAACTTATCGCGATCCGAACGAGCAGATCGGCATCCTCGCCATGGACGACGATCATATCCGCGAAATCTTTCCCGATTGGGAAGTGAGCGCGCAAGCCGAACACGAATTCAAAGGGATGCGCACGGCGGGCCTGGTCTCGACCACCTTGATGAAGAATTACGGATGGAAAGTCGGCGACACGGTGATGCTGCGCGGGACGGTGTATCTGGTCGATCTGCAGCTGACAATTGTCGGCGTGCTGAACGGGGAAGCCGCGGGTCCTCGAATTATTTTCAAGCGCGACTACATGGAAGAACTGCTCCACCGGCCCGGCACCGTCAACCTGTTCTGGGTGAAAATAGACCGCTCGCAATCGGCGCCCTCGGTGATCGGCGCAATCGACGAGATGTTCGCCAATTCGGCGCACGAGACGGTCACCGAAACCGAAGTCGAGCTGATCAAGAACGAGATGGCCAGCAATATTTCCCTGCTGCTTAGCGGCGCAAAATTTCTCGCGGTGATCGTGATCTTCACGATCGGGCTGGTCGCCGTGAACACGGCCGCGATGGCGGTGCGGGAGCGTCGCCACGAGATGGCGGTGATGCGCGCGATTGGATTCACGCGCAACTCGATCATTGCGCGAATCCTCGTCGAGGGGCTGATCGTCGGCGTGACCAGCGGTGCGCTCGGATGCGGCCTGGCGATACTGGGATTCGAAGTGTTGCCGTATCTTTCCGGAGCGCTCGGTCCGCTGGCGATGGCGCTGACGCTGTCGCCGCGAGTCGTTGCCTACAGCTTCATGATCGCCGCCCTGATAGGAGCAGCCAGCGGGTTCATACCCGCGACCCTGGCAACCCGCGGCGACATTTCAACCGAACTCCGCGCCCTCTAGCAGGGCCTGAGCCCTGCACCCAGTATTAAGGCCGCGCTCCGTTGTCGCGCGCGGTCTCTTCCATTGCATAGTCGCGAAAAGATGCTTTGCACAGATTTTCGCGTCTTCTCACTGCGGGTGCACAGTCCGCGCCCACCCGTGTCATTCTAGAGCGGAGTCTGCGAAGCGAAGAATCCCGGATCCGGGTTCCTTCGCTTCGCTCAGGATGACTCAAAAAAAGTCCTAGCAGGCCGTCAGGCCGCATCTTTTCTTTTCACTGGGTGCAGGGGTCACCCCTGCCCATCGCGTAGTCGCGAAAAGATGCGCTGCGCAGATTTTCGCGTCTTCTCACTGCGGGTGCAGGGGCTGCAGCCCCTGCCGCTCACCGCGCAGGTGATTCTTCCTTCATGCCGCGCGCGACAACGGAGCGCGGCCTTAACATTGAGTGCAGGGGTCACCCCTGCAAACCCACGGTGGGTTCCGCATTCAATACGATCCTAATCAAGCTGCGATTTTCGAGGATCGAGGCAACACTTCTTGTACTTCAGGCCGCTGCCACAGGGGCAAGGATCGTTGCGCCCTGCTCGAGCGGCGGCTTCGCCATCTTCGGAGCGCAGACTATCCATGAGCCGTTCCACCGGCACGCCCGACCGCATCAGCGACGCGATCCTTTGCAGGGGTGGTCGGCTATGGATGAAAAACTTTTTCAGACCCGGGCAAAGATAGTTAAGCCCCGATTCGCCGTCGGGTGTGCGGGCAAATCGGTCCTTTGGACATCCGCCATTGCACGAGCTCAGGACCTCGCACTCCCGGCAGTATCGGGGGATTCCGTCGCGCTTGATACGTCCGAAGTCGCGCTGCGCCGGGTCCTCCAGTATTTCCGCGAGCGGGGTTTCGAGGATGTTCCCGACGCGATGCTCTTGGTCGACAAAATGATCGCAGGAGTAGAAATCTCCGTTATGCTCGACGACGACGACATTGCCGCAGGTCTCCTTGAACAGGCACAAAGCATGCTCCACGCCGAGCAACGGTCTTAGCGCCTCGTCGAAGTTCTGGATAGCGATACGGCCGATATCATTGCGGACCCACTCGTCGAAAATCGTGCACAGGAACTCTCCGTAGGCCTCCACCGGCACCGTTTCCGCGCTTACCCCGCTACCGCCTTGCCGCACGACCAGCGGAAGGAATTGCAGGCACTCGACGCCCAGCTCCTTGAAAAAGCGGTAAACCGCAGTCGGCTGCCGGACGTTCTCACGATGGACGACGCACAGCACGTCGGATGGAACCCGGTAGCGCTTCAACAGCCGCCACGACTGCATCACCTGCTTATGGGTTGGGCGTCCGCCCTTGGTCACCCGATAGCAGTCATGGAGCGCCCTGGGTCCGTCGATACTGATGCCGACCTGGAAGTGTTCCGCGGCGAGGAAGCGGCACCAATCGTCGTCGATCAGCGTGCCGTTGGTCTGGATGCCGTTGAGGATCTGGCGTCCGGCGGGCCGATGCTTGCGCTGGAGCTCGACGATTCGCCGAAAATAATCCAGCCCCAATATGGTGGGCTCGCCGCCGTGCCACTGGAAGAGAATCAGCTCTTTAGGGGACGCCTCGATATGCTCGGCGATATAGCGTTCGAGCAGATCGTCGGTCATCCGCAGCGCTTCGCCGCTGGGATACAGGGCCGACTTGTCGAGGTAATAGCAGTAGCTGCAGTCGAGGTTGCAGACCGCACCCGCCGGCTTTGCCATCACCTGGAATTCCCGTGAAGCTGTCACCCGCGAAGCTGTCAGCATTGCTCGATACGCTCCCCGCCCGGCGTGAATTATCGCAAGGGAAGCATCTGACTTGGCATATCGCGCGGCAATCGGCGAAGCAATGGCGCCCCAATTAGAGGTTTCACGCCCGCGCGACCCGCCCCGCGCGATTTGCCTCCCACACACCAGTTATTTCGCGAACCGTGCCGTCGATGATATCTATCCGCCAACTGTGATTCTTCGAGGTAGCTGACTTTCGCCGTGCGAGGAAACCTTAGAGGGAGGGGAACATGTTTTGCACTAAATGTGGGACGGCTGTAACTGGTGCAAGGAACTTCTGCGGCCACTGCGGCAATCCAATATCAGCCGCCGGTGCAGCTACCGCAAAGCCGGTCACGCCGCAAGCGCCGGCCGCGCCGGTCGCCCATCTTATCGATCAACTACCGAGCCGCTTGGAGAAGGTGCTGTCGGAACTGCTTGAACCGAATGAAAGAATTCAGATCAAATTGAAGGGGGCCTTTAAGGAAGCACTTGTTTGTACGGACAAACGTGTCCTCATTCTGAAGGCCGGCTTTATGACTGGTCAGACGTTCGGCTCGAATGTTTTTCAGAGCCCCTATCGCACCATAACTGGCGTTCAGGTAAAGAAACACTTGATTACGGGCTACTTCGAACTCTCGGCGGGAGGAGTACAGAATCGACCGACCAGTTATTGGCAAAGCGGCCAGGGTGCCCCCGAGCGTCGCGAAAACTGCGTATCTTTGAATTCAAGTGCTGCCTTTCCTAAGTTTCGAGAGGCGAGCACTTTCATTCTATCAAGATGCGGATGAGGCCAATCCTACCGGCTACTTGCGGAACTCGACCGTCGCCGTCCCCGTCACCAGCCGCTCCGACTCCTCGTTCTCCATCCAGACGTCGATCTCGGCCGTGCGATTCTCGGCATTCTTGTTCGTGATAAAACCGTGAATCGTCACCGTGTGATCGGGTTGCACCGGCACCCGATAGGTCGTGCTCATCCGCGTCAGCCACGCGTTGCTCGTGCCGATCCAATCCGTCACCAGCTTCGAGAGCAATCCGAGGCTCATGTTGCCCGGAATGATCATCCCGGGCAGCCCCTCTTTCCTGGCGGCTTCATCGTCGGTGAAGCGTCCCGCGCCGTCGCCCATGCCCATCGTTTTGGCGTAGGCGCGGCACTGATCCTTGCTCACGAACAGCTCGAGCGGGCCGAGCGTGTCTCCGATTTTAATCTCTTCGAAACTGTTCACCTGGTTCGACTTCCCGATACCGCCGCGTTCAGGGGCGGTTCATGAAGCGATGGTCGATATGGGCCAGCACTTCACCTTTCTGGTTCTTCAGCGTCGAGCGGATTACGACGAACACCATCATGCCCGTCCGTCCCGTTTTCTCGTAAATTTCCTTCACGTGCGAGCTGAGCGTTACATTGTCGCCGGGCCTGATCGGCGCGACGAACTCGACATCCTTGCCGGCGTCGAAGCCGCGCATTCCGAAGCGCGGCACGTTCTCGAAGAAATGCCGCCCGTTGCGGAACGTCACCGCGAACGACGGCGGCGCGACGATCCCGCCGTTCGGGCCTTTTTTCGCCGCCTCCTCGTCCGTGTATATCGGATTGGTCTCGCCCAGCGCCGCGCAGTAGCGCTGTATCTTCTCCGCCTTGACCTCGACCGGCTCGGTGATTTCGAAGACCTTGTTGATCAGCGCCGGATCGTAATTCACTGCCATCGTGGTTTTCTCGCTATCGCTGATGCGGCGCTACCGGGTTTCCATCGCGACCGCATGCGGCACGGTTTTGCGCCGCGGCCGGAAATCCACCGGCTCGTAGTTGCCGGTCTTCAATTCCCGCACCAGGTCGTCGATCGTCTTGATGTACGCGCTGAATTTCGTCGCGCACAGCCCGATCAGGCTCACCAGATGGCTGTCGGAACCGCCGGTCGCGGCAAACCCGTGCTTCGCGATCAATTCCGCGCTGCGCTCGTCCTCGCCCTTGCGCGAGCCGCCGTTGAGCGCTTCGACCGCGACCACGTTCTGCAGCGGCGGCCTCGACTGATAATGCTCGTAGAGCCCGATATTGGGGCGGCCGGGATGGCACGGCACGACAATTCCGCCCATCCGCGCCACTTCGTCGATCAAAGTCTGCGCGTCGAGCCGCACGTCGGTAAAATCGAAGCGCGCGATCATGTCGTCGTTCACCCCGAACACCAGCATGTGTCCGTAGGTGGTCTCGACTTCCGACGCGCGCAACACCAGCGTTCCGAATTTGTCCTCGAGATTGCGGTAGTCGGCGTCGCGATTGAACTGGCGATGCTCGGTCAGAACGATTCCATCGATCGGCCGCTCGGCCTGGCGCAGCTTGATCCAGTTGAGGTACGCCTCTACCGGTGCGCGGCTGTCTTCCGATGCTTCGCTATGCGAATGGAGATCAAGGATTGTACTCACCAGGATTGAGCCCTCACCTCGCCGGGCGAAATTTCGCGAGCGTCACTGCGGGCGTGACGTCCTCGTATACGACCTCGACGGGCATCCCTATTTTAGCCTGTTCCGGCTGGCAGTCGACAAGGTTGGTGAGCATTTTCACGCCCTCCTCCAACTCGACGTAGGCCATGATGTACGGCAACGACTCGCGAAACCCGGGCGCCTGGTTCTGATACGTGGTGGTGAAGGTATAGACCTTGCCGCGCCCGCTGCATTTTATCCATTGCACCTGCGACGACATGCAATTCGTGCATAGCGCGCGCGGATAGTAGCGCAGCTCGCCGCACTCGGCGCATTTCTGGATGTAAAGTTCGTGCCGTTGCAGCGCCTCCCACCACGGACGGTTCTCTTCGTCGATATGCGGGAGTGGCTTCGAGTATTTCTTCGCTTGCGTCTGTTCCGCCATGATTTTTCGTCCGCCCCCAAGCTTACTGGTTGCCGAGGATAAGCGTCGCGCCCGAATGCCGCGTGCCCAGCGCGCCGCCGGTGCCGTGCACGAGCGCGATTTTGCAATCCTTGACCTGCCGCGGACCGCATTCGCCGCGCAGTTGTTTGGCCGCCTCGATCACCAAAAAGATTCCGCGCATCCCCGGATGATTCGAAGACAACCCTCCGCCGTCGGTGTTGATCGGAAATTCACCGTCGAAGCGCAGCCGTCCGCCCGACACGAACGCGCCGCCTTCGCCGCGCTTGCAAAAGCCGAGATTCTCCAGCGTGGCCAGCACGGTGATCGTGAACGAGTCGTAGATCATCGCCATGTCGATGTCCTTGTGCGCGACGCCGGCGCGCTCGAACGCCAGCCGCCCCGATTGCGCCGCCGCGATTTCCAGAAAATCGCGCTGCCCGCGCGCCGCGTGGCGCACCGTCTCGCCCACGCCCAGGATGTAAACCGGCTTTTTCTTCAAATCGCGCGCGCGCTCGGCCGAGGTGATCACCAACGCGCCGCCGCCGTCGCTGATGATGCAGCAATCCAGCAGATGCAGCGGCGACGAGATGATTCGCGACGCGAGCACGTCTTGCACCGTGATCGGGTCGCGGTACTTGGCGGCCGGATTCATGGACGCATGCAGGCGCGTCGTGACCGCTATTTCGGCGAGCTGCTCGGCGGTCGTCCCGTAGTCATGCATATGGCGCTGCGCGATCATCGCGTACGCCCCGACGGTAGTCGGCCCGAACGGAATCTCGTACTGGTCGCAGGGATCGCCTGCGCCGCCGCGTTCTCCGCCGGTGCCAATGGCAAACCGCGACGAGGCCGCCGTCGAGCCATAGACCACCACGCATACGTCGCACAGCCCGGCGTGGATAGCGGCCGCGGCGTGCGCGGTGTGCGCCACGAACGACGACCCGCCGATCGAAGTCGAGTCGACAAAGTTCGGCGTCAGGTTCAGGTAATCGCAAAAACCGACGATGCCCATCCCGCTCATCCCGATTCCGGTCGTGCACAGCCCGTTCACGTCCTTGATCGTCAACCCGGCGTCGTCCAGCGCGCCACGCACGCTCTCCGCCATTATCTGAAACAGACTTTTGTCCGGCGCGAAGCGGGTGGGATGCTCGAACACGCCGGCGACTGCGGTTTTGCGGGTTAAACTCATCTCTAATTCCTACTTCAGCTCGCCAGTGAAGAAACGAACTGTTCGATCGCGGCGTTGTACTCGGCGGGACGCTCGCGCGGTATATAGTGGCCGGCGTCCGCGATAATCTTGCAACTCGCACCGCGAATCTTGCCCGCGATAAACTCCGCGTCGGCCGGGGTGGTGCCCTTGTCGTCAGCCCCGGCAATCGCCAGCGCCGGCTTGTCGATCTTTGCGATCGCGTCGCGCAAATCGACCTGCGAGCAGGCGAGGATGTCGGTGTAGCGCACCCGCGGATCGGTCTTGATTTGTTCCATCCAGCCTTCGCGGACGACGTCGAAGTTTTCCTTCACCGTGCGGGGCGAATAGCCGTCAGTGTTGAAGGCCTGCGGCGCCCGGCCCATCATGATTGCGCGCAATGCCTCGATTCGATCGGCCGCGATGTTGAACTTCGGCGCCGTGCAACTGAGGATCAACGCCTCGACGCGCGTGGCGTGCCGGATCGCCAGGTCCATCGCAATCGCGCCGCCCATCGAATGCCCCAGTATCACCGCCGATTTGATCTTCAACATCTCAAGAAAAGCCGCGACGAAGTCGGCGTAGTCGCCGACCGTGCGCAGCCCCTCGACGCCCGCCGAGCGGCCATGGCCGGGCAGATCGAGCGCGATCGGACTGTGCTTGGCGCCAAACGCGTCGATCTGGCGATGCCAGGTGTGGCCGTTCGAGCCGGCGCCGTGAACGAATAAAATCCTGCGGCCGCGTGAAAAGTCCGGCACCACGTCGGGCAGCGTCGTCGCGCCGCTGTAGTGGTAGTAGGTCGCGTATCCTTTTACATCGGTGTATTTGGTCGGCATCGGCGCGAGACTCTCCGCCATTTGCTTTTGAAGGTTAGCTATTAGGTTGACCGCGCGCTTGTCAAACGCCGCCAAGCTCAGCCATCGCGCCTGCCGAGGATCAGCGGTTCGCGCAGCGTCAAGCGGGGCGACGGGCCGGCCTTGGCAAGCTCCGCGATTTCCGCCAGCATCGCGCCGGCCTGTTCGCGCTCGCCCTCGGGTATCAACGGCATCCATCTGACGTTGATCAGCTCTTCGATATCCGCCCACCCGACCGTAAACGGCGCGGCGCGTTCCTCGACGCGCAGACCGGACCTGGCGAACGCCTGCTGGTAGCGATCATTGGGACTCGCATCGGCGGCGCGGCGCGGCACATGCTGGAAGATCACCTCGCGATATTCGCGCCATCGGTCAGGACCGACGATCGCGCTCAGCATCTGGCGAAAACCTTCGTCCCGCCGCCCGGTCGCGACCAGCAATCCGCCGGGCGGCAAGCATCGCGCGAACTCCGCCACGACGCCATCGAGATCGACATCGGCGACGAACTGCAGGACGTGGCTGGCGAAAATGAAATCGAACGACGCCGGCTTGAACGGCAGTCGTGACACGTCCGCGCAAAGCAGCCGGCATTCCAGGCCGACTCGCCGGCGTGCGGCCAGCAGCATTTCGATCGACAAGTCGGCGCCGGTCACCCCACGAACGCGATTTCCGGGCGCCGCCGCAAACTTCGCGAGATAGGCGCCATTGCCGCATCCGACATCGAGCACGTCGCGCGCATCCGCGAGTTCCCCGGCGATCGCCTCGAGGACGGCGCGGCGCCGATTCCCGTAGTACTCGCCGTCGCCATAAGTGGCGGCTAAGCGGCCGAAGTACTCGGCAATATTTGAAGGTGAGCGATGCCCGGAGGTTTCGCTGGAGTCCACGTCGCGCCGTCCTTTTTTCCTTTTGTCAATCCGAGCGAAGCATGATCACTCGACTTCGCTGAGGATGACAGAAAAGCAGGCGCGCGGAGAATAGTTTGCCGCTACTTTCGTCCCTTGCGGCCTTTGGGTTTGCGGATGGGCACGGGTTCTCCGCCGATTGGTTCGGCTTGCTCTTTCTCCCAAATTTCGATCGCCGCGCGGCTGAATCGCCATGCACTACCGACCCGGAAACCGGGTATTCGCCCTTCGCGCAGCAAGCGATAAATCGTAGTTGGATGGACGCGAAGATGCGCCGACAACTCCGAGATGGTCAGAATATCTTCCGAGGATGCCATCGTAACGCTGAGCCTCCCCCTGTGGGAAACTTGTCAGTTCCCCTTTAAGCGAGCCGTATCGCTCAATGCCCTACAAAAACCCACAATACAGCCTCTAACCGTGCTACGAAGAAGTCAATAGTGACCATTCGCGCCTGTCAAACACTGAGAATCTTGAAAAATGTGGGTCACATCGCGCTATTGCTAGCGAAAGACGGGCAGAAGAACTCAGCGCCGCGCGTCAAAATCCTGCGGATTGGCGGTCGGTTCCGGGAGGCGGGACGCTTCATCGACGCGTAGCGCCCAAGAAAAAGGGGCGGTTCGATAACCGCCCCTAAAGCACCGGCTATAGCAGCGCCGCTCGCTTACCGGCTCGCCACCGTCGTCGCCTCGCCCAGGCGCGCCACCAAATACTCGGGCCGGCCGTCATGCCATGCGCGCAATTGCACGCGCTGGCCGGGGGAATACTGCGCGAGGAGATCGTTTAATGTTTTTGCGTCGGGAATCGTTTTCCCGTCAAACTCGCTGATCACATCGTCCGGCTTGATCCCGGCCTTATCCGCCGGCGACCCGATGAACACGGCCTGCACCTTCGCTCCCCAGACTTCGGGCGCCGACGCCGTCGTCACGCCGAAGTATGCGGGACCATCCGCAGGTCGAAGGTCGGGATGCAGAAAATGAACCCGATTCACGCCGTTCACGCGGTGCACGATTTGCGTGATTTTGTGCACTTCATTGAGACTATAAACTTCGCCCGCCAGGTACACATCGCCCATCTTCGACACGGATACGCCGACATCGTGGAAGGCGCGCAACTTAAGCGTGTGCTTGATTCGGGCCTCGAGTTGGTCGGATTTGAGCCTGGATCCAGCCGCGACCAGTTTGACGCCGGTGTCCGGGATTATGGCGGGCGTCGCTCTCAGGTCGTCCGCGCTCATCGGCGAGGATGCCTTCAGCGCCGGTATCGCGATCGTCTGCGCTACCAATCGTGGTTGGTTATTGCCGATTGGCACGCGAGTAATCAGGAACGCCGCCAACCCCGTCAGCGCGGCGCCCATCGCGGTGAGCGCGAATTTGCTAACCAGGAAATGGCGGGCCGGGATTGCCACCGCGGCCGCTTCGCCAACTTCCGAGCCGTCTTCGACTTCGGCATTGTCTGGCGCGCTCGCGGGAAAATCTTCCAGGTAGGCTTTCTCAGCGGCGTCGAGTTGCTCGAGCTGCTTGAGCGTACGCGCATCGCCATCGATCACCGCGACGATCTCCGCGCCCACCGGTATCTCCGCGTCCGCTGCGTTGCGCCGCGCGGAAGCACTCGCGCCGTCATCTGGCGACTTGAGGTCGCGTTCCGCAGTCGCATCGCCCTCACGCTTGACCGTGGCCGAAAAGGCATCGAAGCGGACGTTGGTGGCCGGAGCGGTCGCTTGCTTTGTGTTTACGCCAGCTTGATCCCTCTTGCGCGCAAACTCCCTGAGCGCTTCTTCGAGCGTCAAGAGGGTGCGAGGTGCCTTGCCGCCGTTCTTACCCATCGCAGGCCTGCCATCCTTATGGATTAGGCACCCCTATGAGCCTCATAGGGGTGCCTTTACCAGCCATAGCAGGGAATTACGGCCAAGGCCAATCATCGATCCAGCGATTGCCTACAACGGCAGCCGGGCGACGTTTTTGAAATCATCCGACTGAGGTTAGATTGCCTCGCTAACCGCATCCTCGTGCACAGTCGGCTTGGGCCGCGACTGTATCCCGGTGTAGTGCCGCGTCGCTTCGCCGATATAAACCTGGCGCGGGCGCGCGATCTTCTGTTCGGTATCGCGCACCATCTCGGCCCACTGCGCCATCCATCCGGACATGCGCGGGATCGCGAACAACACCGGGAACATCGTCATCGGGAAGCCCATCGCCTGGTAGATTATCCCCGAATAGAAATCGACGTTGGGATATAACTTGTGCGAGATGAAATAGTCGTCCTGGAGCGCGATTCGTTCGAGCTCTACCGCTATGTCGATCAGCGGATTGCGGCCGGTCACCTCGAACACCTGCGCCGCAAAGTGCTTGAGGATTTTCGCGCGCGGATCGTAGTTTTTGTACACTCGATGGCCAAAACCCATCAGCCGGCGCTCGCCCTCCTTGACCTTCTTGATCAGCGCGGGAATGGCCGACACCGAACCGATTTCCATGAGCATCCGGATAGCAGCTTCGTTCGCGCCGCCGTGCAGGGGGCCGTAAAGCGCTCCGATAGCAGCGGCCGCGCACGCGTAGGGATCGGGCTGCGAGCTTCCGACCGCGCGCATCGCATTGGTGGAGCAGTTCTGCTCGTGATCCGCGTGCAGGATGAACAGCACGTCGAGCGCGCGCTCGAGCACCGGGTCCGGCTTGTACTTGAGCTCGGTCATTTTGAACAGCATCGCAAGCAGATTGCCGGTGTAGCTGAGCTCGTTGTCGGGATAGACGTAAGGAAGTCCCCGGGTATGGCGAAACGCGAACGCCGCCAGGGTCGGCATCTTGCCGATGAGGCGGCGGGTCTGCAGCCGGCGCGATTCGAGGTCGTGAATATTGCTGGCGTCGGGATAAAAGGTCGAGAGCGCGCCGACGGTACTGAGCAACATTCCCATCGGATGCGAGTCGTAGCGGAAGCCCTCCATGAACATCTTGATATTCTCGTGCACCATCGTGTGAATCGTGATGTTGTGCTTCCAGCGCTCGTAATGCTCCTGGTCCGGCAGCTCACCCTTGACGATCAGGTACGCGGTCTCGAGGTAGTTGCTTTTCTCGGCGAGTTCTTCGATCGGATAACCGCGATAGCGCAGTATTCCCTTGTCGCCGTCGATGAAGGTAACCCGGCTGCGGCACGACGCAGTGTTGCCGAACGACGGATCGTAGGTCATCAAGCCGAAGTCTTCGGCGCCGGTCTTGATTTGACGCAAATCCATCGCGCGAATCACTCCGCCCTCCTCGATGGGTATCTCGTACTTCTTGGCGGTTCGATTGTCGGTAATTGTCAACGAGTTGTTTGCCATTGGTGCGACCTCACGTAGTTTATAACGTTCTCATTCGCGGCATTTTGGTTCAAGGTATGAAAATATCTATTAGATATATAAATATATACAAGCATGCAGCATTAGTTGTCCAGCGCTCCGAGATGGCTCTTTTTGACTGCCCGGCGCCTCGCAACCGCTGCCGCGCCGTGCCACTGTGTGCGCTTGCGCTTTCGCAATAAGCGCGCTTGGGAAAAATGCTCGATAAAATAATTTCCGATCTCTCCATCTTCATCATCGCGACGATCTCCGCGCTCGGGTACGGCGGGGTTGTCCTGATGATGGCGATCGAAAGCGCATGCATCCCGCTGCCCTCCGAAATCATCATGCCGTTCTCGGGGTACCTGGTCGCCACGGGCCGGTTCGGTCTGAACATGGTCGCGATAGCGGGCGCCATCGGATGCCTGCTCGGCTCGTACGTGGCGTATTTCGTCGGCTCGTGGGGCGGGCGCCCGTTCATCGAGCGCTACGGCCGTTACGTCCTCATCGCTCAGCATGAACTCGAATCCGCCGACCGCTTTTTCGCGCGATGGGGTTCGCACACCGTCTTCTGGAGCCGGATGATCCCGGTGGTGCGCACCTTTATCGCATTTCCGGCGGGCGTGTCGCGGATGAAGCTCGTGCCGTTCACCATCTACACGCTGCTTGGGTCATACATATGGTGTCTCGCGCTGGCCTACGGCGGGATGAAGCTCGGGCAGCACTGGAAGGATCTCGCGCCGTATTTTCATCGCTTCGACGCATTGATCGCGATACTGTTGGTAGTCGGCGGCGCGGCCCTCATCTATAATCGGGTGAAGGGAATGACGTCCGCATCGCCTTCCGCCAATTGAGCGCGTCGCGACCCGGAAAGGAACCAAATGCCCGGAACAGAACTACCCGATCCATCGGAACTCGAGGAAGTATTCGCCAGCATCGATCCGACACCGGTTCGGATGGCTCATGACTACCTGAACGAAGCCGGCATCGAGTCGTTCGTGTTCGACGCCGGATCGTCGCGGCTGCTCGGTATGACCTCAGCGGTCCCGACCCGCCTGATGGTTCATCGCGACGCCGCCAAAGACGCGCGCGACCGGCTCAACGAGCTGGGCTTCACGGACAAGTGATCGGACAAAACCCGAATCCTGGCTGGTGGCAGCGCGCCGTCTTCTATCAGATCTATCCGCGCTCGTTTGCCGATTCGAACGGAGACGGCATCGGCGATCTCGACGGCGTCACCGCGCATCTCGACTATCTCAATGACGGCACGCCGAACTCGCTCGGCATCGACGCCATCTGGCTGAACCCCATCAATCCGTCGCCGCTGGACGATTGGGGCTACGACATCAGCGACTACTGCGGCGTCCACCCGGAGCTCGGTGATCTCGCCGCCTTCGATCGCCTGGTCGCACAGGCGCATCGGCGCGGGATCCGCGTGATCGTTGACCTGGTGCCCAACCATACCTCGAATCAGCATCCATGGTTCGTCGAGTCGCGCGGGTCGCGGGTCAATCCCAAACGCGACTGGTACATCTGGATTCCCGGGACGCCGGATCGCCCGCCCAGCAACTGGCAGAGCTACTTCGGCGGCGATGCGTGGAAGTACGACCCCGCCACCGCATCATGGTACCTGCACATGTTCCTCGAGCAGCAGCCGGACCTGAATTTTCGCAATCCGGAAGTGGTCGAGGCAATCCACGGCGTCGTCCGCTTCTGGCTGGATCGCGGCGCTGACGGTTTTCGCATCGACGTAATCCAGGGGCTCATCAAGGACGACCAGCTCCGCGACAACCCGGTGCGCGTCAAGCACGACCCCGACATCCCATGGTACGCGGAGGGCACGCAGGATCCGCTGTACAGTTCGGACCGGCCCGAGGTTCACGAAATCATTCGCGGGCTGCGGCGCGTCACCGACAGTTACGAAGATCGGATGATGGTCGGCGAGACGTGGCCGCGCGAGCAGGAACGGCTGGCGGACTATCTGCGGCCCGACGAACTTCAGCTCGGGTTCAACTTCCGCTTTCTGCTCGCGCGCTACGACGCGCGCCGCTTCCGCGCCGCGATCGAGCTGACTGAAAAATCCTTCGGACCCGGCGCATGGCCCACCTGGACGCTCTCGAACCACGATTTCCCGCGTCATATCTCGCGCTACTCGTACGGTGGCGACGGTGATGCGCGCGCTCGCGTCGCCGCGGTGATGATGATTGCATTGCGCGGCACGCCCTTCATTTACTACGGCGAAGAAATCGGGATGCGCGACGCGGAAATCCCCGCCGATCGCAAACTCGATCCGGTCGGACGCGACGGCTGCCGCTCGCCGATGCAATGGTCGGGCGCGCGCAACGGCGGATTCTCCGCGAGCGCGAGGACCTGGCTGCCGTGCGGAGACTTCGAGGCGATCAACGTCGCGCGCCAGATGAACGATCCGCACTCGATGCTCTCGCTCTATCGCCGGCTGATCCAGATCCGCAAATCAACGCCGGCGCTGACCGAGGGCGGCTATCACGCCTTCGATGGCGCGCCCGAAGATTGTCTGGTGTTCCATCGCGAGACGCGCGCGCAGCATATTGTCGTCGCGCTGAATTTCAGCGCCGAGCCACGCGAGATCGATTTGCCCGCCGGGATAATCCTGCTGAGCACGATCGCCGCTCGCCGGGCCGGGTCCACGACCTCCGCCCTGCGGCTGGCCCCGAACGAAGCCGTCATCGTGGAAATCGGCTGAACGTTGCCGTTTGCGCGCCGCGCCACCTGCGTCAATGCCGCTTTGCGCTTATCTACGCGGACCCGGCTGGCATTATGAGCAGTCGATCAGTAACAGCCGGGATATCGAGAACCAGTACCCGGCGACTGCCGTTGACGAGTGTAGCCCGTTAGGCTACACTTATCACACGAAGATACGGAACATCATTCACAAGGGCGTCAAACGCCTTTACACGGAAGGCAGCCCCAACGGCGTGTCGGCCGCAACCGTGAACAAGCTCCGTATGATGCTGGCCTTCCTGCAGGACATGGAAAGCGAAGACGAACTGCGAACGATCCCGGTGTGGAAAGCCCACCGGCTGACCGGCGGCCGCAGGGGCGTCTGGAGCCTGCACGTCACGCCGAACTGGCGGCTGACGTTGCGCATCGAAGAAAACGAAATCTGCGACTTGAACCTTGAGGACTACCATTGAAGGAGGAAACCATGCGCATGCTGAACCCGCCGCACCCCGGCGAATTTATCCGCTGTGAAGTTATCGAGCCGCTCGGCCTTTCCGTGACCGCTGCCGCCGAAGCGCTCGGCGTTTCGCGCCCGACGCTGTCGACCCTGCTCAACGGCAAGTCGGACCTGTCCGGCGACATGGCCCTGCGGATCGAAAAGGCCTTCGGCCCGAAAATGGAAACGCTGATGCGGATGCAGTCGTCCTACGACATCGCCCGCACGCGCAAGCGCCAAAGCAAAATCCACGTCCGCCGTCACGCCGCCGCGGCGACTGCCTGAAGCGCAAAAAATCCCCGGACCGGACGCACCCAGGGGAGTGCCTGAGGCAATCAGTCCGCCGCATAGTTGGCTGGTCGTCGCGCTGAATTTCAGCGCCGAGCCACGCGAGATCGATTTGCCCGCCGGGATGATCCTGCTGAGCACGATCGCGGCTGGCCGGGCCGGGTCCACGAAATCTACCCTGCGGCTGGCCCCGAACGAAGCCGTCATCGTGGAAATCGGCTGAACGTTGCCGTTTGCGCGCCGCCAGTTCGGTTCACAGGATCGCGCCGAATCAGCGCGCGCAAAAGAAGGGTACTGGTTCAGCTTTTCAACCTGAGGACTGCGACGGGTGCGATAAAGGCCGCGATTCTGATTGATCAAAAAGGGCGGAAAAGAGGAATTTATACCATCGGTAGTAGTTTTGGGACGGCTTGGCTCTACCGGTAGTTTTGTTCCGTCAAAAATTATTTCTGCCGCGAGCAGGCGTCGTCCGATTTCGGGCGAGCCGGGCGAGTACAGGGCATCCTGGCGGTTGACCATAGCGTACGCATAGCACGCCAAATCCGGCGGGGTCAGGCTGAATTAGTTCATCCCCAAAATCCGGCCTGAAACCCGGCTTCAGGAGTCACAGGGATTTGGTCCATTTCATCGAAACTGAACCAGCGCTGAACGTTGGCGTTTGCGCGCCGCCAGTTCGGTTCATAACATCAGCGGCATGCACAAGCCGCGATTTCTCGATCAATTGGCGATGGAACTTGGCGATCGCGACGCCTTCAGCGTCGGCTTCGCACGTGGACGACGCGCGTTTCAGCCGCAGCACGTCGAGCCAAAATGGGCGCGCGATCGCGACGCCAACATCAAGCATATCAAGCTCGAAGTCCGGCTGGACTTCGACGCGAAAAAGATCACCGGCACCGCGACCCATCGGCTCTCCGCGATCGCCGGCCCGCTCGAGCGCCTGGAATTCGACGCCACCGAGCTGGAGATTCGCGCCGTCCGCGCCAGCGCCTTCCGCGCTGGTGGCGAACCCGCCAGCTTCGAGAGCTGCGACGGCAAGCTGCGGATCGCGCTGCCGCGCGCTATCGGAACCGGCGAAGAGATCGAGATCGCGATCGACTACGCGGGTCAGCCGCGCCGCGGACTCTATTTTGTCGGCCCCGACCCGGAGTATCCGAACAAGCCCCGGCAAGCCTGGACGCAGGGCGAAGACGAGGACTCGCGCTACTGGTTCCCGTGCTACGACTACCCCAACAATCGAACCACCAGCGAAATCGTCGCCACCGTACCCGAACAATTCACCGCGATTTCCAACGGCGCGCTGGTCGGCACATCCTCGGACGCCACGGCGAAGACCCGCACCTTCCACTGGCGTCATGACGTGCCGCACTCCGCATATCTGATCACGCTGGCGGCCGGCGAGTTCGCGATGATCGAAGAGCGGGCGGGTAGCGTCCCCGTCACCTACTACGTTGCACCCGGCCGCGAGGACGACGCGCGCCGCGCGTTTGGCAACACGCCGAAGATGATCCAGTTTTTCGAGCGCGTGATCGGCGTTCCCTATCCTTACGCCAAGTATGCGCAGGTCGCGGTCAGCGATTTTATTTTCGGCGGGATGGAAAACACGTCGGCGACCACGCAAACCGACAGCACGCTTCACGACGCGCGCGCGCATCTGGACTTCAAGAGCGATCCGCTGGTCGCGCACGAGCTCGCTCATCAATGGTGGGGCGACCTGCTGACCTGCCGCGATTGGGCGCACGCGTGGCTCAACGAGGGCTTCGCGACTTATTTCGAGGCGCTCTGGTGCGAAGAGAATCTCGGCGCCGACGAGTTCGCGTGGAATGTCCGGCAGGATCGCGAGGGCTATCTCGACGAGGACGCCAACCACTACCGCCGGCCGATCGTGTGCAACCGGTATCGCACGCCGATCGAATTGTTCGATCGCCATCTCTACGAAAAAGGCAGCCTGGTCCTGCACATGATCCGCCGGGTCAGCGGCGACGATCTGTTCTTCAAGTCGCTCAACCTCTATTGCACCCGGCATCGCGGCGCCAACGTCATCACGCAGGATCTGCAGCGCGCGTTCGAGGACACCACCGGCCGCAACCTCGACTTTTTCTTCGACCAGTGGGTGTACAAGGAAGGGCATCCCGAAATCGAAGTCTCGAGTTCCTTCGACGACAAGAAAAAACTGCTCAGCGTCACGGTCAAGCAGACGCACAAGACGGGCGACACGATCGCTTCCGCGTTCAGCTTTCCCGTCACGATTGCGCTGATGGACGCGCAGGGCCGTGAAACGCGCCACCGCGTGGAAATAAAGGACCGCGAGCAGGTCTTCAATTTTGTCATGGACAAGGCGCCCAAGGCGGTGCGCTTCGATCCCGAACACGACATCCTCAAGACCCTCAAGCACAAGCGCGGACGCGAGGCGCTCGAAACCGAACTGCGCCACGCTCCCGAAGCGATTGGCCGTGGCGCAGCCGCTCGCGAGCTCGGCGTCGAGGGCAGCCCGCAAGCCAGCGCGGCAATCCGCGACGCGATGCTCACCGATAAGTTCTGGGGCGTGCAGGCCGATGCAGCCGCCGCGCTCGGTACAATTCGCACCGCCGCCGCCCTCGACGCGCTGCTCGAAGGACTCAAGCTGCCGCATCCCAAAGCGCGGCGCGCGGTCGTGCGCGCGCTCGGCAATTTTCGCGGCGACGCGCGCGCGGCGTCCGCGCTTGCCGGCATCGTCGCCACCGGCGACGCAAGCTACTTCGTCGAGGCCGAGGCGGTCCTCGCGCTTGGCAAGACGCGCGATGAACGCGCCTTCGCCCATCTGTCCGAGGCTCTTGGGCGCGACTCGTATCTCGAAGTGATACGAACGCACGCGATAGCCGGAATGGCCGAGCTACGCGACGAACGCGCGATCGATATCGCCCGCGAGTTCTCGGCCTACGGCCGGCCGCCGCGGGCCCGCGTAGCCGCGGTGGGCGCGCTGGCGCGATTTGCGGCGCTCAAAGACAACCGGCGCGCCGAAATTCTCGATTTCATGACTCCGCTCGCCGACGATCGCGAGTTCATGGTGCGGATGCGCATCCCGTCGGCTTTCGCCGAGATCGGCGATCCGCGTGCGCTACCCGCGCTGCGGCGCCTGGCCGATCGCGATCTCGACGGCCGCGTGCAGCGCCATGCCAGCGACGCGATCGCATCGATCGGCGAGGGCCGCAGCCGCGTCGAGGAAGGCCAAAGATTGCGCGAAGACCTCGACAAGCTTCGCGACGACAATAAGAAGCTGCAGGAGCGGCTCGAAAAAGTCGAAGCGCTCGCACGCGACAAGCCAGTCGATCAAGGCTAAGTCGAAATAGCCGCTTCCATACCAATCCAATCCAGCGCGCAAAAAAGCGGCGGGCCGGAACGGCCCGCCGCCTTCAATCTTACGATTGACGGTCCGCGCTTACGCGTCGTAGTAGAGCGCGAATTCGTACGGATGCGGCCGCAGACGAATCGCGCTGACTTCGTTCGCCATCTTGTAATCGATCCAGGTCTCGATCAGGTCCTCCGTAAAGACGTCGCCCTTGAGCAGGAACTCGTGATCCTTCTTCAGGTTGCCCAGTGATTCCTCGAGCGACGCGGGCATGCTCGGCACCTCGGCCAGCTCGGCCGGGGTAAGTGCGTAGATGTCCTTGTCGAGCGGCTGTCCCGGATCGAGGCGGCGCTGAATTCCGTCGATCCCCGCCATCAGCATCGCGGAGAATGCGATGTACGGATTGCAGGTCGGGTCGGGGAAGCGTACTTCGATTCGCTTGGCCTTCGGCGACGGCGAGTACATCGGGATTCGCACCGAGGCCGAGCGGTTGCGCGACGAATACGCCAGGTTGATCGGCGCCTCGAAGCCCGGCACCAGCCGGCGATACGAGTTCGTGCCCGGATTGGTGAAGGCCGCGATCGTCGGCGCGTGATGCAGGATGCCGGCGATGTAGTGCATCGCGAGTTCCGACATCCCCGCGTAGCCGTTGCCCGCGAACAGCGGCGTGTCGCCCTTCCAGATGCTCTGATGGGTGTGCATGCCGGTGCCGTTGTCGCCGAAGATCGGCTTGGGCATGAAGGTGGCAGTCATCCCATGGCGCACCGCGACGTTCTTGACGATGTATTTGAACCAGGTCAGCCAGTCGGCCATTTTGGTCAGCGTCTGAAAGCGCATGTCGATTTCAGCCTGGCCGGCCGTGGCGACTTCGTGATGCTGTTTCTCGACGCGGATACCTACCCGCTCCATCTCCAGCACCATCTCGGTGCGAATGTCCTGCAGGGTGTCCACCGGCGGTACCGGGAAGTAGCCGGCTTTGTTCTTGACCTTGAAGCCCAGGTTCGCGCCTTCCTTGACCGCGCCCTCGCGCCCGCTGTTCCAGTTACCTTCGTTCGAGTCGATGTAGTAGTAGCTCGAATTCTGCGTCGTGTCGTAGCGCAGCGAGTCGAAGATGAAAAACTCCGGCTCGGGTCCGAAGAACGCCGCGTCGCCGATGCCGGTGGTCTTTAGATAGGCTTCGGCCTTGCGCGAGATGTTACGCGGGTCGCGCGTGTAGTCGGCGCGGGTGATCGGATCGGAGATGTTGGCGATGATGCTCAACGTGGGATCCTTGGTGAAAGGATCCATCACTGCCGTATCCGGATCGGGAATCACCAGCATGTCGCTGTTGTCGATCGCCTGCCAGCCGCGAATCGACGACCCGTCGAAGCCCAGCCCTTCGTCGAACGGCGCTTCATCCTTGAACTCGGAGATCGGAGCAGTGAAATGCTGCCACGTGCCGAGCAGATCGATGAATTTCACATCGACCATCACCACGCCCTTATCCTTGATCATTTGCAGAACTTGTTTAGGCGTCATCGAACCCGTAACCCTCCTGGCCGCTT
>NZ_JBEKFG010000014.1:0-54751 GCF_050013435.1 Binatus sp. (SeqCode)
GGCGCCATCCGCCCCTCGATGCCACTTCGCTGAACCCAATCCTCATGATCACTTCTGTCAGTCACCTCTGCGCAGCAACCTGTGCAGAGCTTCCCTAGCAGGCTGGTGAGGAAAGGGTTTGATTGCTCAGGTTTATCGCGGGCTTGGAGGAAGGGAGTTATAGCCCCGGCCCGAAGCCGTTCGAAAACATGGATCTGCAAGTCATTCTGTTGTTGGTCGCTGGACTGTTGATCGCGGTCGCGCTCACCGCGCCACTGGCTGATCGCCTCGGTTTGTCGCCGACCGTCCTGCTGGCATTGGTCGGCATAGCGATCGGGCTGACGTCGATGTACCTGATGCGCGCTGAAGGCCTCGGCAGGTTCGCTTCGGCGGCGAACGTGATCGTCAATCTGCCGGTTCATCCCGACGCGTTCCTCTACATCTTCTTGCCGATTCTGGTGTTCGACGCCGCGTTGAACATCGAGGTGCGGCGCATGATGGAAGACGCCGCGCCGATTCTGCTGCTGGCGGTCGTGGCGGTGCTGGTTGCCACCGTCGCAATCGGCGCGGCGCTAATCCCGCTGGTGGCGGTTCCAGCCACCGCTTGCTTCATGCTGGGTTCGATCGTGGCCACCACCGATCCGGTCGCGGTGATCGCCATCTTCCGCGATGTCGGCGCGCCGTCGCGCCTGAACCGGCTGGTCGAAGGCGAAAGCCTTCTGAACGACGCCGTCGCCATCACGCTATTCGTAATGTTCATGGGGACCTTGATCGGCGGGCAGCGACTCGGTTTGGGTGCTGCGGCAGTGAGCTTCGTACGTAGCTTCGCGGGCGGCATCGCCGTTGGCTATATTGGCGCACGCCTCATCGCGGGTGTCCTGCGATGGCTGCTCGACATGCGTTTGGCGCAGGTTACGCTCACACTCGCGCTGCCGTATCTCGTTTACATAGTCGCCGAGCGGCAGCTGGGAGTTTCCGGAGTAGTTGCAACGCTGACCTCGGGCCTCGTGATGAGTGCGATGGCGCAGCGGCGCATGTCGCCGTATGACTGGCATTTTCTGCACGAGCTATGGGAGCAGTTGGCATTCTGGGCCAGCTCGTTGATTTTCGTTTTCGCCTCACTGCTCGTTCCGCGGATGCTGTTCAACATAGGTTGGCACGACATGGTGTTGCTCGCCGTGCTGATCGGCGCGGCGATGTTGGCGCGCGCGGTCGTTGTGTTCGGCTTACTTCCTTCGATGGCGACTTTGCACCTGAGCCAGACCGTCAGCAATCGTTTCAAGGCTGTAATTCTTTGGGGCGGTTTGCGCGGCGCACTCACGCTGGTGCTGGCGCTCTCGGTGACTGAGAACACCAAGATCGCGCCGGATGTTCAACGCTTCGTCGCCATCCTAGCGACTGGTTTTGTCCTCTTCACGTTGCTCGTCAATGGCACGACGCTTCGGTTGCTGATTCGTCTTGTTGGCCTCGATCGGCTTTCCACGGTCGACCAGGCGCTGCGCGATCAAGTACTGAGACTGTCACGCGATCGCATTTCAAACACCGTAAAGACGATCGGTACCGACTATGAATTTCCTGACACTCTCATCTCCGATGTGATTCGCAACCGCGTCGTCGCCGAAGCGGACTTGCCCACTGATGGTGCGGCGTTGCGCTCCGGCGATGCCGGCGACTACCAGCTCCTCCTCGGTCTGGCCGCGCTCGCCAGTCACGAGCGCGAGCTCGTGTTGCATCATTTTGGCGAACGAACCATGTCCGGACGCATCGTCGAGGAGATGCTCGCCTTTGTCGGACGGCTGGTCGATCGCATTCGTGCGGGGGACCCGGCTGAGTATCTCCGCACCGCGAGACACATGGTCGATTTCTCGCCGCGGTTTCGATTTGCTCTCTGGGCCCACCGCCATCTCAGGATTGAGGGACCGCTGGTCGATCGCCTCGCGGATCGCTTCGAGTCTCTGTTGGTCCAGCAAATCGTGCTGAAGGAGCTCGAACCTTACATCGAAGAAAAGTTGGTGCCGCTGTTGGGCGAGAAGGTGGCGTCGATGCTGCGCGAGGTGCTGCGCGGCCGTCACGAAATGACCGGCGCGGCGCTGGAAGCATTGCGCCAGCAGTATCCCGCGTATGCCGAGGAGCTCGAACGGCGCATCCTGTACAAAACCTGGCTGCGCCGCGAAGACGTGGAATACCGCACCCTGTTCGAAGACGGCGTGATTGGTCCCGAGCTGTATAGCGCCCTGCGCCGTGAGGTTAAGCTCACCCGAACCGAGGTCGAGGTGCGGCCGCGTCTCGATCTCGGTCTTGAGGCCCGGCAGCTCATTTCCAAGGTGCCGATATTTGCCAAGCTCACCAAGGTGCAGCTCGATACCATCGCGCGCCTGTTGCGGCCGCGGTTCGCAGTTCCCGGCGAGCAGCTCATTCGTGACGGCGACCACGCCGACGCGATGTACTTCATCTCATCGGGCAGCGTGGAGGTCGAAGTGGTGGGTCAGAAGATCCGGCTGAACCCCGGCGACTTCTTCGGCGAGATGGGGCTCGTTACCGGCCAGCGCCGCCAGGGAGATGTCCACTCGCGCGGCTACTGTCAGCTCCTGGTACTAAGAGAGGTGGACTTCAAGAATCTCTTGCGAAGCGATCACGAAATCCAAATGCAAATCGCCACGGTGGCAAGCGCCCGCATCATGATGAACCAGCGCGCGAGTGGCGTGAGATCGGAATAGGGTGCGTGATGAAATTCCGCGCAGCCGCGAGTTGACCATGCTTGTGCACGTAACCGCGAAAAGCTAAACAGGGCCGATGTCTTTACAGCTCATCCGTCCCGATATCAATCTCGACTTCGTCGGCAAGCGTTATTTCTTCGTCGCGCTCTCGACCTTGATCAACATAGGGGCGATCGTGCTGCTCTTCACCCGCGGCCTCAACTATGGCGTCGATTTTGCCGGCGGCAGCGTCGCGCAAATCGAGTTCACCGCCCGCACCAACGGCGACGCGATTCGCAAGGCGCTCGCGCCGCTCGATCTCGGCGAAGTCACGGTCCAGGACTTCGGCAAGGCCGGCCAGTCTTTCCTCGCCCGCTTCCAGGCGGTCAAGAACATCGGCAGCCTCGGGCCCAAGCTCGGCACCGCGCTCGACAAAGCCTACGGGCCCAACGTCGCGAAGGTGGTGCGGGTCGAGAGCGTCGGCGCCAAGGTCGGCAGCGACCTGCGCCGTAAGGGTTTTGCCGCGGTTATCATCGCAACCATCTTCATGGGCGCGTACATCGCGTTCCAGTTCCGCCACGTGAGCTGGAGTTTCGGCGCAGGCACTGTGATCGCGCTCGTCCACGACGTGCTGGTCGTGATGTGCGCGCTCGTGATCAGCCAGTACCAGTTCGACCTGACCACGCTTGCCGCGGTGCTGACCGTTATCGGTTACTCAGTCCATGACACTGTCATCGTTTCGGACCGTATCCGCGAGGATTCGGCCAAGAGGCGGCGCGAGCCGATCGCATCGATCATGAATCGCGCGATCAACGAGACTCTCTCGCGCACCATTCTGACTTCGGGCACCGCAATCACCGTGCTGATCTCGCTGCTCGCGTTCGGCGGGCCGATCCTGCGCCCGTCGGCGTTCACGCTGCTGATCGGTTTCATCACTGGCACCTATTCCTCGATCTATATCGCCGGCCCGGTGGTGCTGTTCTGGGAGGGCAGTTCCGGCCGCACTCGCAGCGGAGCAGGTTCCTCGCGCTCCACCTAATCTTTTGTTTTTGTGTCATTCTGAGCGAAGGTTGCTGTGATTGAGCCGAAGCCCTGAGTGCTGCCGAAGGGGAAGAATCTCGACGGACGCCCCTGCGGCCGGGGAATTTGGACGGCATTCACTTTGCCCATAACGTTGAAAACCGGCCGCGGCATCTACGCGATCGCGAGTAGTGCGCCTCTTGAGCGCGCCGCCGGCTCAGTCGTATGCGTCGAAGCCGCGCCGTTTGTCGTCGGGCCGGGGCAGGATCCAATCGATCATCAGGATCCGATCGATCATATAGACGTCGAAGCCCTGTTTGACCAGGCGCGGGCACCTGTCGCTGCTCATAATGCCGTGTGGTGCATAATCGTTGGAGTTTATCCACCGGCCGCCTTAGCGTGGCCGCCATGCTCACGATCCTGCCTGCAATGGCCTCTCTGGTCTCCTTCCGGTTTCGCTAATCCTCGCACCGGAATCGAGCGCAGAACGAGAAAGGGACCGAACCCTTTCGAGTCCGGTCCCTATTTCGCATCGTGACCGCTACTTCTTGACCTTCGACTTCTTCCCCCGTGCCGCCGATCCGTAGCGTCTGCTGAAACATTTTCGGCATCGGCGATCCCGCCGCTTGATGAAACTTGGGGCCAGGTCGTCGCTCCCGCAATAGCGGCAAACCAGCTTGTTTGATTTCGACTTACTACCCATCTCCTTCCGCAGCGGCCGTGCAGGCTTGGCCTTTCTCGGGGCAGAGTTCTTGCGGACCGCCTTCTTACGGACCGACCGCGCCGCGTCCATCTGATCCTGCTCGGCTGGGGATGGGGAGCGTCCGATCGGTAGTTTATGCCCGCTTCCGTTCGCCAATTTCGCGTGTTCCATTTGGTCTAAACTCCTAAGCCGTAAAGGGCTCGACGGGATGTTCGCTCTGTTCCATGCATGAAGCGAGTGATTCGGGGCGATTGGAAGGCGAATGGGACTGGCGAAATCGCAGCAGAGAAAACGAGGCCCGAATTCAGCCCCAGGGCGTAAAATCTCTAAAGATTTCGCTGGCTTAGCCTGTTCAAAACGACTGGACTTCCTGCGCGGGCTGAGCGCACATGGAGACCGAAAGGAGGTCTCAATGACGCAGACCAATTCAGCAGGCCGCGGCACAAGGCGGCACACCTACGGCGGCAATCTGGAGGATCTGGCGCGGGAAGTCGGGAGCCTTTCCACGCTTGGCTCGAAGGCGCTGAAGGGTAAGTGGCGGATTCTGTACGGCATTGAACCGCCGCGCCAAATCAGCCGGGCGTTCATGCTCCGGGCGCTCGCTTACCGGATTCAGGAAAAATCGTTTGGAGGCATCAAACCGGCGACCCGCCGGCTACTGATACAGTCCGCCCATGATGGCGCTAACGGGTCAGCTTTGGCCGCGGCGCCGTCACGCACCGTGAAGCCCGGCGCAGTGCTGGTGCGCGAATGGCGCGGTATCAGCCATCAGGTAAGCGTTCTCGAAAAGGGATTTCGTTTCCGCGGCAGGCACTATCGTTCGCTCTCGGAAGTCGCGCGCGAGATTACCGGAACTCGATGGTCGGGGCCGCTGTTCTTCGGCCTCAAGCGATCGCAAGAGGAGTTGCGCAATGGAACACGCTAAGTCGCGAACGCGCCGCTGCGCGATCTATACGCGCAAGTCCTCTGAAGAAGGCCTTGAACAGGACTTCAACTCACTGCATGCGCAACGCGAAGCGTGCGAGGCGTTCATCAAGAGCCAGACGGGCGAGGGCTGGCGGTTCGTCAAAACCGCCTACGATGATGGTGGCCTTTCGGGCGGCACAATGGAGCGCCCCGCCCTCCAGCGCCTGTTGGAAGATATCCGGCGAAGACTCGTCGACGTGGTGGTCGTGTACAAAGTCGATCGCCTGACCCGCTCGCTTGCTGACTTCGCCAAGATGGTCGAGGTGTTCGACGCGCACGGCGTATCGTTCGTCTCGATCACGCAGCAGTTCAACACCACCACCTCGATGGGCCGACTTACTCTGAACGTCCTGCTGTCATTCGCGCAATTCGAGCGTGAGGTAACGGGCGAGCGGATTCGTGACAAGATCGCCGCCTCCAAGCGCAAGGGAATGTGGATGGGCGGGGTGACGCCGCTGGGCTACGACATCCGCGAGCGCCGACTGGTAGTCAATCGGGCCGAAGCCACGACCGTGAAACACATCTATGAGCGATATCTCGAACTCGGTTCCGTCCGGCTGCTGAGAGGCGATCTGGAGCGCCGCAGGATCATCTCCAAAGTCCGGGTGTCGAAAAACGGCGTGCGATCGGGAGGCCGGCAATTTTCGCGCGGTGCTCTTTACGAGCTGCTGTCGAACCCGATCTACCTCGGCGAAATCCGTCACAAGAAGGAACGCCATCCGGGGCAGCACAAGCCGATAGTGGGCCGCGAGCTCTGGGAAAAGGTCCAGCGGCACCTGCGCGATCAGGCCGCCACGCATCGCAAACGCCCGACCAAGGCACCACCCAGCCCGCTTGCGGGAAAACTGTTCGACGAGAACTCCGAGCCCCTATATGTGCAAGGCGCGGTAAAAGGCGCGCGCCATTATCGCTACTACGTCTCGCGGGATCTGGTGAGGGGCTCCGCAGAATATACTGACCGGCGCGGGTGGCGCGTAGCTGCACCGGAGCTTGAGCGAGCCGTTGGCGCTGCGACTCGGCAGATTCTCGGTGATCGAGTGGCGATCGCCGGAGCGATTGAAGAACTCAACATCGATGCGAGCCAACTGCCTTCGATATTCAAGGCCGCCGAGGCTTGGATTCAAAGCCTGCGGTCCGAAGCGGAAGCCGCATCGGTACTGACCCGGCTGATCGAAGGCGTCGGACTCAAGCAGGACGGCATCCAGGTTTCCATCAAATTGCCGATCCCATCCGATGAAGGGCGTGACGTCGCGACTCCGAAGGAACTTGCGCTAGCTCGATTCGTCCCGATGCGGATGAAGCGGCGCGGCGTTGAGATGCGTCTGATCATTGATGGTGACGCCGGACCGGCGGCCCGGATCGATCTGCCACTGCTCAAGGCAACCGCCCGTGCGTATCGATGGTCCAACGATTTGATTTCAGGCCAGGTGCGGTCGATCGGCGAGATCGCCAAGCGAGAACGGCTGACCGGCCGTTACGTGCGACGCGTGATGCGGCTAGCGTTTCTCGCGCCCAGGATTGTCGAGGCGATCGCCGAGGGCCGCCAGCCAGCGGACCTTACCACCCTAGCGATGACCCAAAGAATCGATCTGCCCCCGCTCTGGAGCGCGCAAGAGCGTGCTCTGGATGTTCGATAGCTCACGCCGGCCGAGCTGCCTTTACGCGCCCTAGCTGGGTGCGTCCTGGGTTCCCGCTAGATATCTGCCGGCTCGCAGATGGAACCACCTAAATCGCGAACAGAGAATTTTGCGCCATTTCTGCACTCAGCCGCGGCCGGTGGCATTCTCTGGTTCCACCGCCGCGCGTGAATCGCGCCCCACGCGCCGATTTTACCACTTCTCCAAAAAGTAGGATAACATGCCAGACTGGATGGCGGAGAGGGAGGGATTCGAACCCTCGGTACCGGTTACCCAGTACGCCAGATTAGCAATCTGGTGCCTTCGACCACTCGGCCACCTCTCCGCGCCAGACAGTGAAAAAAGCGATTGTTCAACATCGGTCGCGGCCGCGCAAGCCGGTGAAAAAGCGAAAAAGTCAAAGAGTTGCACCGGAGCATTGCGCCGCAGTAAAGCAACATGAATGGAGCCGAGCCAGATGACAGAGAACTTCCTCGTCGAGCAAGACGGCCCGATCACGACGATCACGTTCAATCGCCCCGAGCGCCGCAATTGCCTCGATGAAGGAGTGATCCTCGATTTCGAGCGCCGTCTGCAAACCGTCCGCGACGATCGCGATTGCCGCGCGCTGATCGTGACCGGAAAGGGCGCCGCCTTTTGCGCCGGCGCGGACAACGCGATGTTCAAGAACCCGGCCGGCGCCGTTGTCGATCCCGCCGAGCGCCGCCGCCGCACGGGCGAGTTCGGCAAACGATGGCCGCGGCTGATAGGCCGGGCGTTCGACGTGCTGGCGCATCTGGATCAGATCACGATTGGCGCGATCAACGGCTACGCAGTCGGCGGCGGATGGTCATTTGCGCTCGCATTCGATTTTGCGATCGCAGTCGAGGGTGCGGAGTTCTGGGTGCCGGAGGTGGATCTCGACGTGCCGTATCGCGGCGCTCCTGCCAGCGTGCTCGCCGCCAGGCTCGGGCCGTGGCGCGCGAAGGAAGCGATCTTGATGTGCCGCCATTACAAGGCCGAGGAATTGCTCGCGATGGGCGCGCTGAACCGGGTCGTCAAACCTGACGCGTTGATGCCGGCGGCCCGGGAGCTGGCAAAAACGATGGCGGCGAAATCGCGCGACGCACTCGCGGCGTCCAAGCGCGATATCAATGCCGTGTTCTTCGGCCACCGCCCTTTCTAAAGCGCGTCAGCAGCCTCACCCTGACGGCGATCGCTCAGTCATCGCGACGGGGGCCGGACTGCATGAACGCAATCGCGACTCCATCGAGCGGCTCGACGATTCGCGCGATCTGTCCACCCTGAATCGCGAGCTTGGGCTGCGTCGCCTGCAAGCCGCCCGCACGCACCG
Organism: Binatus sp. (SeqCode); assembly: GCF_050013435.1. Taxonomy (GTDB): domain Bacteria; phylum Desulfobacterota; class Binatia; order Binatales; family Binataceae; genus Binatus. The sequence goes on from NZ_JBEKFG010000014.1 coordinate 8,335, forward strand.
TTGCAACTGCTCGCACGATGTCCGAGCACATCAGCGCAAGCCCCCAGCATCCCGGACGTCCACGCGCCGGTCCCACGATTTCGAGCACGGTCTGCTCGAGCTTGAAAAACGCCTGTCTGGCGCCATTGCCGACTTCACGGATTCGCTTGCATGGGACGCCAATCGCCTCGTGCGCAGCTAGTGCGTCCTCCAGCACCGGAGTCATCACGACGATATGCTCCAGATAGTCGACGCTGTTTGCGTTGCTCCCGCATACCCGGCTGAGCGACTGGCGGCGCGACTCGATGTCAAGAGTGGTTGGAGCGGCAGCAGTAACGACCCCCGGCAATCCGGACGAAAGCATCGCAGCTTCGATGGCAGGCTCCGATAGCCCCGGCAGCAGGATTGATTCTCGAGCGCGGCCCCTCCCCGACTGACGCTCATCCGCAGTGGAGGCGCCCTTTACACCCCAGACCCATCCGACGATGCCGCCGCCATTGTCATTGCTGGTCGCTTCGCGCAAATGCTCAGCTAGCGGCGACTCAGATTCGGCGGAGTGCATCGCGCACAGATCGATTTCCACGGCCCCCGCGGCAATTCGAGCGATACGGATACCGGCGCGGTCGAATTCATTTTCGTGGTTGGCGACGGCGAACCCGGCCCGTCGCCAGTTTTCGCACGACGCCGCCAAATCGCGCACCGCGACGATGACTCTTTCGACACAAATGATGCCCACGATCCGCAACCTTGGTCCGAGGGTATCGTCACTCATTCGCGGATGCCACCGGGAACAGAATACCCGCGGCTACATCTGCAAGGTACTTTCTTTGCGCCGTTCCAGCCGCGATAATCGACGCTCATATACCTACGATTAAACCGTAACAAATTGTAGCTTTATTTGACAATTACAGATTCAAGGAAAGGTTTAGCTCAATGAGAATCTCCTGGCAGGCGATCCGGCAGGAGGCGCTTGATTGTCTGCGCGCGCTGGTCAGGCTCGACACCACCAATCCGCCGGGCAACGAACGAATCGCCGCCGATTACCTGGCGGACGCGCTCGGCGCTCATGGCATCAGTTCCGTGATCCGCGAAGGCGCACCAACCCGGGCTAATCTGGTCGCGCGTTATCCGGGCACCGATTCTTCCGCAGGCGCCCTGCTGCTCGCGTCGCATACCGACGTGGTTCCCGTCGAGCGATCGGGATGGACGCGCGAGCCGTTCAGCGGCGAAATCGTGCAAGGATGCTTATGGGGGCGCGGCTCGCTCGACATGAAATCCAAATGCGCGATGGACCTCGTGATGATGACCGCGATGAAGCGGGCCGGGGCGAAGCCGAATCGTGACGTGATACTGGCGGCGGTCTCGGACGAGGAGGCTGGCTCGGATTTCGGCGCGAAATTTCTCGTCGAGCAGCATCCCGAACTGGTCCGCGCGGATTACGTATTGAACGAGCTCGGCGGCTTCACCGTTCATCTCGGGAACCGTCGCTTCTATCCGATCCAGGTGGCAGAGAAGGGCTTTGTCACGGTCAAGATGAAGGTCACCGCGATGCCGGGGCATGGATCGATGCCGCGCTCGGACACTGCGATCTCCCGAATTTCCGAGTTGATCACCAGGATCGTGAAAACGCCGATGCGCACGAATGTGTCGCCGCTCATGCGCCGGACGCTCGCGGAGTTGGGCGTGCCGATCGAATCGCCCGGGCCGTTGTTCGCGCCGATGCTTGCCAACACGGTCTCGCCGACGATTCTGCGCGCCGGGTACAAGGACAACGTGATTCCCGGCGAGGCGACGATCGTGCTGGACGGCCGCACCCTGCCCGGCGAAGATCCCGAGAGCTTCATGGCCGAGCTGCGCCAGATAGTCGGTCCCGAGCCGACTTTCGAGTTGCTCAAGACCGCACCACCGGCGGAGACGAGTCCTGACACTCCGCTGTTTGAGTTGATCAAGCAGACTGTCGAGGCGGCTGATCCCGGCGCGCGCGCGATTGCCTGGATGATCCCCGGTGCGACTGACAACAAGTTTTATTCGAAGCTCGGGGCCGCGTGTTACGGATTCTCGCCGGTCCAGCTCGATGCGCACATCCCGTTCGGCTCGCTCTATCACGGCAACGACGAGCGAATCCCAGTCGAGGGCTTTTACTGGGGACTGAAGGTTTACGCCGAAGTGGTGCTCAAATTCCTCGGCATCAAATTCGACGAAGTCTTCGCGTGATGCAGGGGTGACCCCTGCACCCAGTGTTAAGGCCGCGCTCCGTTGTCGCGCGCGACCACTGCTGCAGGCTTAGTTCGCGGCGCTGGTCTTCAGGGTTCCCGCCTGCGGCGTAAACGTTACCAGCAGGCGCGGCGGCCCCTCCAGCGGCACGACCGCAAAATGCGCGACCGGCTGCATGTTCAAGGTCACGGTCGTTCCCGACTTACTGCTCGAGACGTTGCAATCCTTGAAAATCGACTTGTCGAACACCAGATGAGTCTGCAGGGCCGAGTCGGGGGTAACGTCCTTGAGCACCACCGTCGCGGTCGAACCACCGGAATTGCTCTGGAGGTTTTTGTCGAAGCTCACGGGCCCGCTGAGTTCAAGAACCACCGACAGCGGCGGATCGTTCGATGACAGCCTGATCGTCTTGAGGGTCGCGGGACCGGCCGTGGGCGGCTCGCTTAACGACAACGGCGCAGACGCCGGCGCGCCCGCGCCCGACTCCATCTGATGCAACGACGGCTCCGGTGCCGAGCTGGCGGCGCCTGTCATCGCGCGCGCCTGGGCGGCGGCGGCGCCCGCTATACTGCCGGTCGGCGCTGGCAGGCCAGGGGCAGGCACCCGCATCATGTTCGGCTCGCCGGGCTTTTGATTGGGAAGATCGGGCTGCGACGCATCGGGCGCATGCATCATGGGCGGTATATCCGGCAATGATGCTCGAGCTCCCGCGGCGGGCGGCGACGATGGCGTGTTGAGGACTGGCAGTCCGTCGGATCCGTATGCCGACCCGCCAGCCGCCGACGCGACATCGGAGCGCTGGCGCACGACTACTTTGTCCGCATTTGAATCATCGGGATTTCCGCCGTAGCCGGTCTCGGCGAGCACCAGTGGAAGCGGATCTTCTTCGGTATCGATTGGCTGGTGGAGCTTGGCCAGCTCGGTCCGGGCTCTTTTGGCGTAGCCGGTGTTCGGGAAATGCTTCTCGACGGCGGCGAAAGCCTGCGCCGCGGAGTATCGCTTGCCTTCCTTCTCCAGCGAGATTCCAAGCTCGAACAACGCGTCCGGAGCGACGGGAGTCTCCGGATATTTCTGCAGCAATTCGGCAAATCGCGACTCCGCCGCGCGAAAGTTCGCGCGCTTGTAGTAATAGTTGCCGACGATCATCTCGTTACGTGCGAGCATCTCCCGGCATACCAGGACCTTCTCGTGCGCCAGCTCGGCGAAGTCGCCTTCCGGAAAGCGCTGTTCCAATTCCTGGAAGCGCTTGAGCGCGGCCACGGTCTTGCCTTGATCCTGGTCCTCGCGCCCAATCTGATCGTAGTAACTCAGCCCGATGTAGTAGGTGACGAGCTCGAGGTTTTTGCTGGTCGGATGCATCCGCTGAAAATCGTCGAGCGCGCCGATCGCTTCGGCGTAATCCTTTTGCTGGTAATGGGCGAGGCCGATTTTCATCTCGGCATCCTCGGCGTACGGACTGAACGGGAACTTATCGATCAAATTCTGATAGTTCTCGATTGCCGCCTTGTACTCCTTGGTCGCGAAATCAAGCTGGCCTTGCGCGTAATAGTTCTCGCCGGTGGGTTTCTGACGCAGACTGCAAGCGGCCGCAGGCAGCAGAGCAAAAGCCACCAATATCAACAGCAATCGTTTCATCTTAGAGACGCCAAAAGGTTAAACAACGCTGTTCAGCATTGCAATCCGAGCCCGAGCCCCGATTCGAGGCATGGCGGCGATAACCGAGCGGCTTCAGGGATTTTTGGACTCGCGCGGCCTGCGGAACGAGGCCGAAAAAACCGGCTTGCCCGCAGCCACGTACTTGCGCGCGAACCCGGTTCGATCCGCGCCGGGCGCGGCCTCGACTGCGCGGATGAATCCGGCCGCGAGCATCATCGGGAAGATCTCGCCCGCGTAATCGCGCACGTCGGTTGCGACGTAGGCGCTTGCGCCCGGCTCGACGGTACGAAACAGACTCGCGACCAGCGTCGGCGTGAACAGCCGATGCTTGACGTGGCGCTCCTTGGGCCAGGGGTCCGGATAGTAGATATGGTACGCGCTCACGCTGCGGTCCGGGAGCATCAGATTGACCAGAGTGCGCGCGTCCATCCGCACGACGCGCAAATTGTCGAGCCCCGCGCGCCCGCATCTCACCGCCAGCACGCGTGTGACCGTCGCGGACAGTTCCACCGCGATAAAGTCGCGCTCGGGAAATTCCGCGGCGCGATCGATAATAAATTCGCCCTTGCCCGCGCCGATCTCGATTTCGACCGGCGCGCGACGGCCGAAAATCGCCGGCGGATCGATCGTGAAAACGCGGTCGTCAGGCGTGATCAGTGCGCGCTGGCCAATTTCGCGTGCCTTGGGATCTCCCCAGATTCGCGCCGCCTTTCGAAGTCTCGCCATCGGGATAGTAGAGCATGACGATACCGCGTCGGCGCCATCCCCCGCCACCCGCGCCGCGGCGAGATGCACCCGCGGTTCAGTCGGGGCGCTTCAGGAAAGCACGCACGCGATCGGCCAGCGGTTTCAGGTCGGTGCTATCGACCAGCGCACTCGCCATCCCGGCCGGATCGCCGAAGAAAAAGCGCTCATAAAGAACTTGCCGGCCGCCGAATGCGCTGCACGCGACCTCCCACGCCAATCTATAAAGCGCGACGCGCTCTTTGGCGGGCGAATCCGCGGCTGCGAAGTAGCGCTCGATATCCGCCACCTCGGCGGGATTTGCGAAGTCGCTCGCCGACGGTGTCGCCATCAGCGAGCTCGAACTGCTCAGCTGGATAATCTCGACCATGCGCGGATACAGCCGCGGAAAAAGATTGCACGCGGTGCCCAGCGGCGCTCGCGCCGGCGTGAACACGCCCCACTGGTCGGGCGCGGCGTCAGCTTCGGCGGAGCGCAAGCACGCGCGCATCGTTTCGGTGGTCGTGATCATCTCGGCCAGCCGCTCGCGAACGCCATGCAATTGCATCTCGTCGCCGTCCTGGGCGATTCGCGCCGCCAGTCCGAGAATGAACTCGCTCTTCGCGACATTTTTCACAACCGCCTGGTGCATCATGTGAACGACCGCGCCGGTTCCCGCATACAGCGCGTTGTATCGCGCCACGTCACCGCACAGGAACACGCGGTCCCACGGGACGAGCACGTTGTCGAACACGACCACCGCGTCCATTTCGTCAAAACGCGACGCGAGCGGATTGTCGAAGCGCGAACCGCCCGCGTCGCAGCTATCGCGGCAGATGAACTTCAGGCCCTTGGCGTTGCACTGGATTGCAAACGACAGCGCGAACGGCTCCGCCGCCGGCTCGGCCTGCAGCACGGTCGAAGGAAGCACGAGGATTTCCTCGGATAGCGGCGCCAGCGTCGCCAGCATCCCGCCGCCGTTGACGATAATGCCGTCGCTGGTTTTTTCGACGAGCTTGAGCGCGGGCTCGGCGCCGGTATGTCCCGTCCATCGGGCGCCACGGCTGGCGCGCGGGTTTGCCATGGTATGCGTGGCGCACCAATCGTGATGGCGCGCTTCGATATAATAATTCCAGATGTTGTCGCCGTAGCGCGCATCACTTTCACTGAAAAAAGAGCGCGCCGCCGCCATCGCCGCGAGGCTCACGTTGAGGTAATCCGGCGTGCGCCCGAGCATCCCGCATCCGAAGTCCGCCCAGGTCTTCATCATCCGCGTTCGCTTGCGCAGGTCGTCGGCGTTTTTCGGAATTATGAACGACATCCCCGCGCGCCCGCCGTCGTCGGTGCGAAACGTCATCGTTTCGGGATGCTCCATCTGCATGTCGTAGAGCGACGCGATCGAGCGCGCACAATTGGCAAACGCGGGATGGGCGGTAACGTCGCCGGCACGTGCGCCACCGATCCAGATTTCCGCGCCGAGCTTTTTCAGCGACGACAGGTAGTTGTTGCCCGAGCGCGCGCCCATCTCAGAGCACCTCGCCGCGCAAGCGCCCCGCCACCGTCGCCGGTCTTCCGTGTGCAGGCTTCAACGCGCACCTCCGGCGCTGTCGCGCTAGGCCGCGGCGCGCTCGGCTCCGCTGATGGCAGGTTGAAAGAAAAAGATTGCCTGGCCGGTTCCGAGCGCGGCCTCGTATTTTCCGAACTGCTCGCCGCGCCAGGTCCAGCCGTCGCCACCCATCGCACCCGCCATCATGATGTAGTGCGAGAAGCGGCCCTCCGGCGAGCAATGCGCGCGGTAGTCGTCGGCGGCGGCCAGCACCGAGTCATGCCGCCCGGCCTTGAACCATTCCATGATTCGTTCGTCGTAAAGTCGATTGGCGGTTGAAGCGATGTCGTCGGGCGACGCCGATGCGCGGTCGAGAATTCGATCGTAGTCCCAGAACTTGTGCGACATTCCGCCCGACGCCACGATCACAACCCGGCGATTCGATTTCCAGATGGCCTGTCCGATTGCGGCGCCGTAAGCCAAATCGTTTTTGACCGACGCCGTTTGACACACGCTGACCGGGAGCACCCGGTGGCGCGCCTCGTGATTGAAATAGTGCATCACGTTGAGCGTGGGATATTGCACCGGCAAGTTGCGATGCGCCGACGCAATCGCGCGAATCCCGCGCGCGCGCGCCTCGACCTCAACTCCGCGCGCAAGCTCAGGGTCGCCCCGGTAATCATATTCGAGGTCATGCTGCAGCGCCGGCAGTTCTTCCGACGTAAACACACCCGACAGCCGCTCATGCGCATTGAGCACGTACTCCAAAGTTGAGAACCAGTGAGTATCGATTAGCAGGAAAGTGTCGAATTCGAGATGACGCAGGCGCTCGCGCTCGAGCTTCAGCATCGCATCGTAAAAGGTCGTCGCGTGACGGCCCAGGTACGCCCGGTGCGCCACCGGATCGGCGCTCATCAGCCAGGGTACGTGCGTGGTGAACACGGCAGCGACGGCCTTACCCATCGTGCTCCTCCTCGAAATCGCGGATCGTCTGCCTGAAACATAGCAAAACCGCGCGCCGGTGGTATCTCCGCCGCGATCGGACCGCGGCCACGCCGCTTTTCCTTGACGCTGGATCGCAACGGCCCTAACCTGACTGACAGGCGCCGACCACAAACGTGGCTGCATTACCCACTATCATTCCAATCTTTCCCTTGCCCAACCTCGTGTTGTTTCCCGGCTTGAGCGTACCTCTACATATTTTCGAGCCGCGTTATCGCGAGATGATCGCCGACGTCGCCGAGCTGCACGGGATGATCGGGATGGCGCTGCTCAAGGGCGATCGGCAACGCGACTACCACGCCTTTCCGGATATTTTCGAGGTCGGATGCGCAGGTAAAATCGGCGGTCTCATCAAGCTTGCCGACGGACGCTACAACCTGGTCCTCGAGGGTGTTTGCGAGTTTCGCATCGTGCGCGAAATTCGCGATCGCTCTTATCGGCAAGCGGAGGTGAATTGGTGTCCGGTTCGGCCCGACGCGCTCGATTGCGACACCGAGACGATGGAAGCGATGCGCGAGATGCTGTTCAGCTATCTTGGCGAGGCCGCGGATGAGGCTTGGCGCGCGATCGTTGATCAACGCGGCCTGCGCGGCGCCGCACTGATCAACTTCCTGTGCTTTCATCTCGACGTCACGCCGCTCGAAAAACAGACGATGCTCGAGGCGCTTACGGATCGTGTTGATTGCCTGCTCGACATACTGACCTTCAAGCTCGAGGAGCGCAGGCGCGGGCCTGCAGGCTCCAGTGGCGGCCCCGACACCGTCCAGTAGCGGTATTGCGCGGAACTGAATTCGTCTTATTTGCCTATCGGGTTCCGGATCCGGCTTCCCATATTCAGTCGAACTTCCTTATGATTCTGGGCTTGAGCGCGTAGCCTGCTTATTGCACTTGAGCGACAAATGATTGACGGTCTGTGGCCAAATCGTAGCGCATGTCGCAAATGAGTCAGCCTATGAGCAGAGGCTCCATAATTCGCATAATGCGGAGCGATTTGCGAAAAAATGGCTGGTACTCTAACTTTCTCAATAGCTGGCAGCCCGAGTTTGCGTTCATGATGCCTTAAGTTGCAAGCGAAATTAGTATTAGGGCACTTGCCTATGAATTCGGCATGATCATTGCGTGTCTTGCTGTCTAACGACCAAAAGTCGCAATCCCGACGCGAGTCGCCTGACTCCGCTAGGTGCAGGCACTGTCGGGTGGGGACAAAGTACAATGGAATGGGAAAACAGCGCTCTCGGAAATCTATTCGTGCCAGACGTTCTGACACCTGAGCAGTTTTACGACAGTCGGCGCGACGACAGTAATATCCGGCCCGTCAAGAAGCTCATGATGGCTATTCTGGAGGACGCCCTTCGATGCTTCCAGAATAACGCCGACGCCAAGGGCGGACCACGCAAGCGTCTGTTCAGCGAGGCCGAACAGTGGCTAATCGGGGAAGGCGGAGAAGGCCCCTTCTCGTTCGAGACGGTCTGCGAAACCCTTGGGATCGAACCGCAATTCCTGCACCGGGGTCTGCGCGAATGGCGGGCTCAGCAGCTGGCGGGCGAGTCCACGCGGCGCTTGGCAAGGCGTTCGCCAGTGGTCCGCAGCGGTCGCATAAGTGCACCCGGACGTCACGGCGTAAAGCGCATGGCGACGGCCCACGCTCGCTAGAAACCTTCCTCCGGCGCGGATTCGCGACGGAGTGAAATACTGAAATAACGCAGAATAGAAAGGCGGCGCCGCATCTCTGACAAGATGCCGCGCCGCCTCGGCTTTTTCATACGGACGCGATCAGACTCGCGCAATTTGCGCGAATCAGCACGCCGTCCCCAGACGTATTACTGCTGGGTCGGAGCCGGAGCACCACCGGTCGAAGGAGCTTTCGCTGCCACCGGGGTTCCCGCGGGCGGAGGAGGCACGTAGCCCTTGGGCTGTGCCTGAACCCATTGCTCGCAAGCAGGAATGTCCTGTTCCTCGATCGATTCCTGCTGCATAATTTGCTGATCCGACCAGCCCTTCTTCTTTAAGTAGTGCACGCCGGGACACTTGACGGACAAGTTGAAATTTCTTGCCGTTGACTCTGTCGGCGCCGCGGAACCGGGTGCCGCGCTGCCGCCGCTGGTGCTTTGGCCCGCGCAACCGGCGACTAACAATGCCAGGCCCGAAGCCAGCACCAATCCGATCTTCCGTTTCATGGCATCCTCCTTCAATCTAGGGACCCCTCCACTAACCGAGCTGACATGGTTATCCGCCGCTCGTTTGAGCAGGGCCAAAATACACCGTCTGGGAAAATTAGCAAACCCCCCGTAATTCGCTCATAACGCCTGGAACACGGTTCGTTCACCCCGCTCCGACCGGCGCGCCCGGCCTTCAAAACAGGCAAATTCCAGGTGCGCAAGGGTCTCGAACGTCGCCGCCATCACGTGGAATAGCGGCCGTTCCTCGCCACCAAATACCTGTTGCGCGACCTCGAACGCCGTCTGCGGCGTCTTGCGCGTCAAATCCAGCATTTCGGCCTCTCGATACCGGTGATGCTCTATCAATTGATTGGCGCGATGACGGTGGTCATGATACACGCCGCCGTGCGCCGGCAATACCAGCTCAACCTCGAACTTCTGGACCTTCAGTTGCGAGTTGAGGAAGTCGCCGAGCGGGTTGGTTCCCGCCGCGTCCGGATAAATACCCACGTGTGGAGTAATTTTGGGCAACAGGTGATCGCCGACGATCATCACTTTCTCTTTGCGGATGTAGATCACGTTGTGACCGGGCGAATGGCCCGGCGTCCAGATCACTTCGAGTTCGCGGTCGCCGATTTTGATTACGTCGTGATCGTCGATGAACCTGTCGGGTTGCGTGACCGGCCCGTACATCGACGTCCCCATCCATGCCGGGCGCATCCCGGTCGGCGCTAATTGCTCGATCGGAAATCCGTGGCGCACGAAAAACGCGCGCGACTCGGGCCGATCGTGAGAACTCGTCTTTCCGAACTCGACCATCCTGCCGGCGCGCTCGGCTTCGAGGCGATGAATGTGCGTCGTGGCATGACTGCGGCGGCGAATCTCGCCCGACGCGCCAAAGTGATCGATATGATGATGCGTGGCGATGATCGCATCGAGATCCTCGATCTTGATCCCGACTTCCGCCATCGCTGCCTCGAGTGCCGCGATGCTCTCGGGCGAGTTCATCCCCGTGTCGACCAGCGCCCATGCGCCGTGACAGTCGAGTAAATAAACGTTGATGATTGTCGGCCGCATCGGCAGCGGCAGAAAGATCTCGTAGATACCCGGATGAACCTCGACTATTTTCGTCGCCATCGACTACTCTGAGCCGCAGGTTGCGCATGACCGGTAAGTCCTTGCGCTCCGCCGCCTTCCTTCGTGGCCGCAGCTCACCGGATCAACCCTCGCGACTGCCATCCGGATGCTCGCGCGAGTTACTCACTCGTGCAGCTCGTCTTTCACCTGGAAAGTCACTTTGACTCGAACCCTCCATCGGACCACTCGGTTGGCCTCGACCATTGCGGCGATGTCCTCGACATGAGCGGTGTGGATGCCTTCGATCGTCACGCCGGCGCGCGAGATTGCCAGTTGCACGGCCTCTTCGACCGAGTTGGCCGAGATACCCGTGAGCTCGATCGTTTTTTCAACCATGACGCTCAGCCGCTCCTGGGGACGCCATTGGCCCGCGATTGTTTGACGTTTCCACTCGCCGGGCGCTACCCTCGCCCCTTCGTAGTGGTTAGCGCACGGACAGAGCGGAAACAAGGCGACATCGCGCCGGCGTGCTATTCGGCACCCTGAATGAAAGCGCGTGATTTGTGAGCGCGTGGGGAGGGTCTCCAGTTGTCAGTTAGAATCGAGTCGCCTTCGGGCGAGGAAGCGCTCACCGAGTTCGTTCTTTTCCAGCATCGGGTTTACGAATACCGCAGCGCGCGATGGGCCGCGATGGTTCCGGTGCAACTGCCGGTCCTGATGGGCGATGGACCGTTCGCCGCCGGGCGCAAGTTCCGGCCCTTCACGGCCCGCGTCGATGGCGAAATCGTTGCGCGTGCCGTCGCCATAATCGACAGCCACTATCAACGCCATTGGAAAGAATCGCTCGGGCATATCGTGATGTTCGAGGCGATGCCCGGCACGCGCGACGCCGTCAAATTGATGATGGACGCGGCCTCTGAGTGGATAAAGGCCAACGGCGCGACTGCCGCGCGCGCCGGCTTCGGATTGCTCGAATTTCCGTTCGTGATCGACGACTACGAGACCCTGCCACCCGACATCGCGCGCCAGAATCCCGCGTACTATCACGCGCTGCTCAAGGACGCGGGATTCGAAACCGAGCAAGGATGGGTTGACTATAAAATTGAGGTGACCCCCGAACTGGTCGCGCGCTACGAAAGCGCACTCGAAGCAAGCCGCCGCGCTGGATTCCAAATCGTCGCGCTGAAGGATTTGCCCGCCGCGCGCCGGCTCCACGATTTCGAACACACCTGGAACACCGCCTTCGCGCGTCATTGGGGCGCGACTCCCTTCACCACCGGCGAACTCGCATTCCTCTTCGAGCTCTTCGCGATGTTCGGCGCGCTCGATACCTCCGTGCTGGCCTATCGCGGCGAACAGCCGGTCGGCGCCCTGATGGTTACTCCGGCCACTCCCGACGGCGCAATTCTCAAGCCCGGCCGCACCCTCGGCGATCACGAGAAACTCAACTTTCTCGGCATCGGCGTGCTCGAGGAGGCACGCGGCCGCGGCGTCAACCTTGCGATGGCCGCGTATGCGTACCTGCACCTGATCCGCGGGGGCGCGAAGTATCTCAGTTACACGCTCGTGCTCGACGACAACTGGCCGTCGCGCCGCACCGCCGAAAAGCTGGGCGCCAAGGTCTGCGCGAACTACGTCACCTATCGCCGCAACTTCTGAGTTTCGGCCTTGCACACCTGGATCGCGCGACGCATCCCGCCCCAACTTGAAATCACGATTTGTAATTTCAAAGCCTGAAATTCCAACTGACCCACTACCAATCTCTCCGGCTTGATTGCGACGACCGGGTGGATTACTTGGAAGTTACGGCTCATCCGAACCAGGGCGCGCGTCAACTTACTGCCGGCACTCAAAAGCGATAACTGCAAGCCGATGGTCGTCCAGATTTACAGCATGACGTCTGTGTCCGACGCGGTCGCAACCGCCGACGCGGGCGCCGATCTGATTGGTCTGGTCGTTGCCGAGCCCGGCGTCGTCGCCGAAGCAATCGGCGCGGAGTTGGCGCGCTCGATTCTTGCCGCGATCCGCCCGCACTCGCGCGGGGTGGCGCTGTCGCTGTCCGATGATCGAGACGAGATTTGCGCGATGGTTGACGCGGTGCGGCCCGACATCCTGCACGTTGCGGCGCGCGAGATCGAGCCCGAAGATTGCGCCTGGATTCGCGGCCGCATCGCGCCCGTCATGCTCCTGCGCGCGATTGCCGTGCGCACTGGTGAAACCCTCACCGAAGCCGACGCGCATCAGGACTGCGTCGATTACCTGATGCTGGATTCGGGCGCCAAGGGCCGTCCATTCGCCGGCGCAACCGGCGAGACTCACGATTGGTCGATCAGCCGCACCGTGGTCGAGCGCTCGCGTATCCCGGTGATCCTCGCCGGCGGACTTTCCGCCGACAACGTCGCCGATGCGATCGCTGCCGTCAGGCCCTGGGGCGTCGATTCATTTACGCACACCGACGTTCCCGGCAATCGCGGGAAAAAGGATCCGGCTCGCGTGCGGGCATTCGTCGCCGCCGCGAAGCGCGCGTTCGCGGAAAATTTGAGAGCCTGAATCCGGAGGACGCGATGAATCGCAAGCAACTCGTACTTTCTGCCGCTATGATCGTTTTACTCGCGCTGGACGCGTACGCAGTTTCCCTCTACGGCTTTGTAGGCTTCTTCCGCATGATCTTCGCGAATTTCGCCGGCTTCACCGCTTTCGTCGATCTCGCAATCGCGCTGGTTCTGATCCTGGTCTGGATGAGCGACGACGCCCGACAGCGTCACGTCTCCGCACTTCCCTATCTCCTGCTCACTCTGGCGCTCGGCAGTGTCGGCCCGCTGCTCTACCTGATTCGCCGTTTCGGCGACCGAACCGATCGCTCCGAGCCGCTGGCGCCACACGCACTCCGCAACTAAACGGCCCGAGACTGCACGCCAGGATTCGCGTCTTCTTAATACTGAGTGCAGGGGTCACCCCTGCCTAGGAACACGCGCGGCGACAGTTTAGAATCCAGACCTTTCCGGACCGGGCAACGGCCGCTCAACCCGCCATGATTTCCCGGGGGGCAAAGTGATCCCGATTCGTTACAACTTGCGCAGCCTGATGGTTCGCCGCGCGACCAGCGTGATGACGGCGTCGGTGGTGGCGTTGGTCGTGATGCTCCTGTTCATCCTGTCGGGCTTCGTCGCGGGCCTGCGCGCGACCGTGATGGGCAACGCGCTCACCGGCAACTGGATCGTGCTAAGCCGCGGCACGACCAACGAGGGCGGCAGCTTCATCTCGCGCGAGCAATACGAGATCATCAAGAGCCGCCCGCAAATCGCGGCCGCTCCCGGCGGCCAGGCGCTCGTCTCGCCCGAGGTGATCACCGGTTTCAATCCGGTCCCCGACGCTGAGCCTCCCAGCGCGATCTTAACGCTGCTTCGCGGCGTCTATCCAATCGCTTACCAGGTCCATCGCGAGATGCGATTGGAAAGCGGGCGCTGGCCAAATCGCGGCACTGCCGAGATGGTCGTCGGCCGCAAGCTGGCGGCGCGTTTTCATAACCTCGCGGTCGGAAGCGATTTCAAATTTGGACGGCGCACTTTCAAAATTGTCGGCATCTTTTCCGATCACGACAGCGCGCGCGAGTCGGAAGTGCTGACCGATCTCGACATCCTGACCCAGGATATCCACGTCGCCAACGGCTTCCAGGTGCTTCACGTCGTCCTCAAGCCCGCCGCGCAGGCCGATTTCGCCAGGTCGCTGACGACCGATTCGCGGGTCAAAGTCGACACGATGTCGGAGCAGGAATTTTACGCGAAACAAACCGGGTTCGTCGATCAGTTGCGCGCGCTCGGCCTCGTCGTCGCGTTGATTCTTGCGATTGGTTCGGTGTTCGGCGCGATGAACACGATGTACTCCGCGGTCGCGCGCCGCACCAGCGAGATCGGCGTGCTGCGAGTGTTGGGCTTCAGCCGGTTCAACGTGCTCGCGAGTTTCGTAATCGAGAGTATCGTGCTCGCGCTCGCCGGCGGCGTGCTCGGTGAGATACTCGGGGTGTTGGTCGCGTACTCGACCGGACTGAGCAGCCAGCTCATGAACGTCGGCGAGTTCATCTTCAGGTTTCGGCTGACCGCGGGCGCGTTCGCGTCGGGAATGATCGCCGCAATTGCGATTGGCGCGCTCGGCGGATTGCTGCCCGCATGGCGCGCTTCGCGCCTCGATCTGGTTGAATCGCTGCGCTCGGTCTAAGCGGGAATCATCGTGTTCAACTGGATCAAATTGGCCGAGCGCAATATGCGCCGAAATTTGCGCCGCACGATTCTGACTATCCTCACCATCGCGATGGCCACCTTCATCTACACCGTCCTGGTGTCGGTGCCGGCTTCGATGGATCGCGTGGTCAAGGACGCGTCCGGCACGCTCCGTCTCATAACCGTCAACAAGACCGCGCCGTGGGAGGATCTGCCCGCGCGCTATTGCGACGACATCAATAAAATGCCAGGCGTCGCCGCGTGCGTCGCGATCACGGGATGGTTCGCGACGTGGCGCGACGTCAGCGAGCCGGTCTTCGGCGTCGGCGCCGGACCCGAGATAGGCGACGTGTTCCCCGACTACGCGTTGAGCAACCAGCAGCGCGAGGCGAGCGCCAAAGAAAAGCGCACCGCCATCGTCGGCGAGATTCTCATGCGCAAATACGGCTGGAAGATCGGCGATACTGTAACCCTGCGCGCCACCGACTCAGACCATATGGAGATGACCTTCATCATCGGCGGCCAGATGGCGTCGAAGCGCTATCCCAACACCTTTCTCATGCGGCGCGACTACCTGATGGCGGCGCGCAAAGCGCACGGGCTGCCCGACCAGGACATCGCCTGGAACATCATCGTCCGCGCCACCAGCGCCGACGCGATGGGCCCGCTCGCCAGACAGATCGACGAGCACTTCGCCAATTCCGACGCCGAAACGCGCACCATGACCGAGAGCGACGCGCTTTCCTCCGGCCTCTCCGCCATCGGCAATATCAGGGCTATCGTGTTCGCGCTATGCCTCGTCGTCTTGCTGACCGTCCTGCTCATCGCCGCCAACTCCACCGTCATGATGGTCCGCGAACAAATCAGCGACGTCGCCGTGATGCGTGCGATCGGCTTCAGCCGCACCACCGTCGCCCTTCTGCTATTCGGCGAATGCGGCGCGATCGGATTTCTCGGCGGAATCGTCGGCGCCGGCGCCGCGCTCTGGATGTTCTCCGGCGGCATCACGCTCGGCGCCGCGCTCGGCGGCAACGGCGCGCTGTGGGTCACTCCCGCGCAAACCCTCAATGCGCTAATCGCCGCGCTAGCCGTCAGTATAGTGAGCGGCGTCGTCCCAATCTTCGAAGCAGCCCGAATCCCGCCCGCGCTCGCCTTCCGCAAGGTCATCTAGTCTGCGCCTTCAGATCGTGTCTAACACGCCGGGGATGAACAGCGGCTCCATCGCATAGCGCGCCACGTCAGCCTCCATCTCCGCACGCGACGGCGCCACCGCTTTCACGCTCGCCGCATCCAGGATTTCGCGCAGGATGGTCGCGTCGCTCGAGGTATTCAGGAACAGTCCCGGCCGGCTCAGAACGAAGTGGACGCTCCTGCGGATCGCGTCGCGATCGCGAAGCGGCTCGTACCAGCTGAATTTCGGGCCGTCGCCATTGGACCATCGCCGCCGCGCAACCGACTTGATCGTTTGCGTCGCGACGCCGCGCTCGCGGCAAACTTTCAACAGCGCCTCGACGTCGGCGCCGTACTGTCCGATGTTCAGCATTGTAAAATTGTATGGAAACAGCACCGAGTCGAATGCGAACCGCTCCAGGCTGCGGCGATGCATCGCGGCAACCTGCGAGCCGTGACCCGTAACTCCGATGAACCGCACCAGCCCCTGGGTGCGCGCCTCGACCAGCGCTTCGAGCGCGCCGTGCGCTCCCAGAGCCGTCTCCCATTCATTCTCGGCGACCAGGTTGTGCATCTGGATCAGGTCCACCTGATCGACCCGCAGCCTCTCCAGCGATCGATGGAGACTCGCGCGCGCGGCTTCATACGTGCGCTCGCCGGTCTTGGTGGCGAGAAAAAACCGCTTGCGATGCTCCCGCATCCACGGACCGATCCGCAATTCCGAATCGCCGTACGACGCCGCCGTGTCGATGTGATTGATGCCGTATTCGAGGATCACCTCGAGCACCCGGTCGGCCTTGTCCTGCTTCATCCCGCCCAACGCGGCGGCACCGAAAATAACCCGCGTGCTCTGATGGCCGGTATTTCCAAATGGATTCGTCTCGATCACGATTCACCTCGGCGAAATTCTTTTAAGGCACCATACTTACCGCTTCACCGAACATTGTTCACGGCAGGGGTGACCCCTGCACCCAATGTTAAGGCCGCGCTCCGTTGTCACGCGCGGATCACAGGCACGCAATCTAGCAAAACGCTTGCGCTTGCTCTATTTAAATGACGAAATCGAATTGAGGGTCGAAAGCAGATGGGTCCAACAGGCAAAGGCATTTTTCTGACCAAGGGCGTCGGCAGGCATCGCGAGAAACTTACATCCTTCGAGCTCGCGCTTCGCGACGCGCGGATCGCCGAGTTCAATCTCGTTCGAGTCAGCTCGATTTTCCCTCCCGGATGCAAAGTCGTCTCGATCCAGGACGGACTGAAGACCCTGACTCCCGGCCAGATCGTTTACACCGTCATGTACGACAACTCCACCGACGAACCGCATCGCTTGATGGCTTCGTCGGTCGGACTGGCAATTCCGGCCGACAAGGATCAATACGGCTATCTGTCCGAGCACAAGAGTTTCGGGCAAACCGACGAGAAGGCCGGCGACTACGCCGAAGATCTCGCCGCCACGATGCTCGCGACGGCGCTCGGCGTGGACTTCGACCCCAACGTCAGTTACGACGAACGCAAGGACGTATGGAAGCTGTCCGATAAAATCGTTCAGACGCGAAACATCACGCAATCCGCAATCGGCGATCGCGACGGTCTGTGGACTACGGTCGTTACGGCCGCGGTATTCGTCAATCTGCCGACGACCGACAAATAGCAACCAGGCCGCTATCTTGAACTGAACAGCTCGAGCCGCGAACTAACCACCTCTTTCACCGCCTCGACCGCGGGCCCCAGGATCTTGTAGGGCGCCACCTCGTTCGGCGCCGCTGCCAGCCCCGCTTCGACTCCCCTTCGCCATGCCAGCCGCAGTTCGGTGTTGACGTGGACGATAGTCATGCCGGACTTGATCGCCCGCCTGAAATCGTCGTCGTTGGTGCCCGACCCGCCGTGCAAGGTCATGAAGATCCGGACCGCTGCTTTGATCTCCGCGATCCTCTCGATGTTCAGCCTTTTCCGAACATTGCCGTGAACCATGCTTGCGAGCATTCCGTGCATGTTGCCGACTGCCGGCGACAACACGTCAACTAAAGTCGCGTCGACGAATTGTTTCGCCTCATCCGCCGTGGTCAATACACCGACGCCGTCGGGAATCTTGTCGAGCACAGCCGACGACGCGCCAATCCAGCCGATCTCGCCCTCGACAAGAATCGCAGGGTTGATCGATTTGATCGCCTCGATCGCTTTGCGGGTCTGGGCGATGTTTTCCTCGAAGGGAAGCGCCGACCCGTCGAAGATGATTTCGTCGAATCCCGCTTTCGCCGCCGCCTCAGCATTGGCGATCGAGTGAGTGTGGTCGGCGTTGAGAAAAATCGGATAGTCGTACTCGTCGCGAACCGCCTTCACCAACGCCGCGGCCTGTCGGACGCCGGTGAACTCGCGTTCGCCCTCGGACAGACCCAGCATCACGGGCAATCTCTGGTCGCGCGCGGCGGCAACGATCGCGTTGAATCCGACCAGGTCCGAAAAATTAAAATGACCGACGGCAACTCTGTCCGCCTCCGCACGGTTCAATACTTCACGCAGCGATGTCATATTCCGTTTTCTCTCCAGATCGTAAGCACGATTCTAGGCCTTCTTCTCCAGGTGTCCGCCGAACTCGTAGCGCATCGCAGACAGAAGCTTGTCCGCAAAGTCGGCCGCGCCTCGCGAGCCGAAGCGTTCGTAGAGCGCGGCGGTAAGCACATGCGCGGGGACGCCCTCATCGATCGCCGCGTCGATCGTCCATCGGCCTTCGCCCGAATCCGACACCCGCCCGGTAAACTTCTTCAGCTCCGGATCGCCGAGCAGCGCGTTGGCGGTCAGGTCCAGCAGCCACGATGCGATCACGCTGCCACGCCTCCATACCTCGGCGACGTCGGTGAGATTAAACTCGTACTGGTACAGCTTGGGATTGCGCAGCGGCGTGGTCTCCGCATCCACCGCATGCGTCTGCATCCCCACGTTGGCGTTGCGCAGAATGTTCATCCCCTCCGCATACGCCGCCATGATTCCGTACTCGATTCCGTTGTGAACCATTTTCACGAAGTGGCCCGCGCCGTTGGGTCCGCAATGCAGATAACCTTGCTCCGCGGTGCTGCCCTTCACTTTCTCGCGGCCCGGAGTGCGCGGGGCGGAATCGATCGACGGCGCAAGCGTGGCAAAAATCGAATCGAGATGCTTCACGACTTGCGGCTCGCCGCCGATCATCTGGCAAAAGCCGCGCTCGAGTCCCCAGACGCCACCGCTGGTGCCTGAATCGACATAGTGAATCCCTTTCGTCTGGAGGGATTCGGCGCGCCGGATGTCGTCGATGTAATACGAATTGCCGCCGTCAACGATGATGTCGTCGCGCTGGAATCGGCTCGACAGGTCCGCCACCGTCTGCTCGACTACGGCCGCCGGCACCATCATCCACGCCACGCGCGGCAGCTTGAGCTTGGCGGCGAAGTCGTCGAGTGACGACGCGCCGATGGCGCCCTCCTTTGCCAATTCCTTGACCGCGGCGGCGCTCACATCGAACACCACGCACTCGTGACCGCCGCGCAGCAGGCGCCGCACCATGTTGGCGCCCATTCGGCCGAGCCCGACCATTCCCATTTGCATCTTACTTCGCTCCTTGTTGAACCGGACCTGTATTGAAACAGTCTACCGTATCGCAGATGCTATGGCTCCCGTGAGCGTCGCTTCAAAAGGAATCGCGTTTTGAGCGCCAGGAGCTTGATGGTGATGGGCACGGCGTCGGACGTCGGCAAGAGCGTGGTTGTCACTGCGCTGTGCCGTGTGTTCGCGCGCGCCGGTGTCCGCGTAGCGCCCTTCAAATCGCAAAACATGTCGAACAACGCGGCGGTTTGCCCCGGTGGCGGCGAGATCGGACGTGCACAGGCCGTGCAGGCCCAGGCGTGCGGACTCGAACCGAGCCCCGACATGAATCCCGTGCTGTTGAAAACGCAGTCCGGCATGGGTTGCCAGGTAGTGATTCGGGGCCGAGCGCGGTTTCAGATGGGGGTAAATGACTATGAGCGATACCGTACTGAGGCATGGCCTGAGATGGTCAGTAGCTATAACAATCTGGCCCGGGATTTTGAGCTGATTGTTATCGAAGGCGCGGGCAGTGCGGCGGAGATCAATCTGCGGCATCGCGACATAGTCAACTGGGAAATCGCCAAACTGGCCGACGCACCCGTTCTGTTGGTCGCGGACATCGACAAGGGCGGAGTCTTTGCCTCGATCGTCGGCACGCTCGAGCTGCTCGCGCCAGAGGAACGGCGGCGCATCAAGGGAGTGCTGATTAACAAGTTCCGCGGCGATCAAAAGCTGCTGGAACCCGGGCTTCGCTTTCTCGAGCAACGCACCGGTGTCCCGGTACTCGGAGTGATCCCCTGGCAGCATAACCTGGGACTGCCGCAAGAGGATGCCGCCATGTTGGACGGGATCGCGACGCGTCCCGGCGACAAGCCAATTGCTATCGGAGTGATACACCTGCCGAGTATTTCCAACTATACGGATTTCGAAGCGCTCGAGGTCGAACCGGATGTGGCAGTGCACTACTTGAGCGATCCAGGCATGGCGCCGCGCCTTGACGTTCTGATCATCCCGGGAACCAAGAACACCGTCGGCGATCTGAAATGGATGCGCGCATCGGGCTGGGAGAACTTCCTTGTCCGGCACCGTCGCGCCGGTGGATGGGTGCTTGGAATCTGCGGAGGGTACCAGATGCTTGGACGGCGCATCATAGACGCCGGCCGGGTCGAGAGCGATACGGTTGAAACGATTGGGTTGGGATTGCTCGAAATAGAAACCACCTTCGAGACCGGGAAAATCACCGATCGAATCCGTGCAATGCATCTTTCGACAAACCTCCCCGTTTCCGGCTACGAGATTCACTCCGGGCGCATCACCGGTATTGCGGCTTCCCAGGCGCTGTTCAGGTTGACGCACCGGGACTCCAGCGCGGTGAACGAATTGGAGGGCGCCCGATCAGACGATGGACGAGTGATCGGCACTTCGATTCACGGAATGTTCGATTCCGCCGGCTTTCGCCGAAACTTTCTCGATGAGATCAGGACTTCGAAAGGACTCGCCCCGCTTAAATCCGCCCCGCAGGATGACGCCGACGCCAATCGCCGCACGGCCTTCGATCGAATCGCCGACGTACTGGAAGCGAACGTGGATATGCGGCGAATCGCGGCGCTCGCCGGGCAGGGCTGAGCCCTGCACCCACCGTTAAGGCCGCGCTCCGTTGTCGCGCGCGGCGGCGCTCAGCGGCTTTTCTCGCCGCTAGCTCTTACTTTGGCCTCAAACCGAACTTAAACTTTGTGTTTGCAAAGCGCCCGGTGTCGGTGCGAGTTTAAATCAGGATTCAAAATGGATAGTCCGGATTAAGGGCATAAGGTGAGCCCAAGTCGGGCCGCACCCCGACCGCGCGATTCAGAATGCGCTGCCAGTCGATGGCGCGAATGCTTCGCGGATGCTGATCCACGAGGCAGGTACCGCCAGGAGCGCCATACCGATTTTCCCGGAGGAACACGGATGTTGCATTTCTGCAGAACTTTCGCGTTTGTGCTGATCTGGACACAAATGGCGTTGCCATCGCCCTTGACCGCTTATGCGCAAGGAGCCGGGGATACAGCGAACCCGGGGCCAACCACAGCGGAATTGCATCAACTGGTAGCGCCTATCGCGCTCTATCCCGATACGCTGGTGGGCCAGATCCTCGCGGCCTCGTCCTATCCTACCCAAATAGTAGAAGCGCAGCGGTGGATGCAGAGCAATTCCGGACTCTCAGCGAACCAGCTGGCCCAGGCGGCCAACTCTCAGTCCTGGGATCCGAGCGTCAAATCATTGACGGCGTTTCCAAAGGTCCTGGACAACATGAATACCAACCTGTCGTGGACCTCGGCTTTGGGCGAGGCCTACTACAGCGATCCGCAGGGCGTCCTGAAGGCCGTGCAGGTCATGCGTGCGCGGGCGCAGGCGGCGGGCTCGTTGCAATCGAACGACCAGCAGACGGTCGTAGCGCAGGGGCAGACGATCATAATCGCGCCGGCCAATCCGCAAGTCATTTACGTTCCGCAATACAACCCGACGGTTGTTTACGGAGCGCCCGTGGCGGCCTATCCGGGCTATTCGGGAGCTGACCTCGCGATGACCGGAATACTGGCGTTTGGCGCCGGAATCGCGGTGGGCGCATTGATCGGCTCAAGCGATGGATGGGGTTCTAACAACTGGAACTGCAACTGGCATGGCGGCAACGTTTCATACAATCACAACGTTTACATCTCGAACACCAACAACTATCGCGGGTGGAACAATTCCAGCAACAACTGGAACAAAAACAATAACAACAACTGGAACAACCACAACAACTGGAACAAAAACAACTTGAATAACGCGAATCGGAACCAGGCGAAAAACGATTGGAACAATAGCCAGGCCAAAAACAATTGGAACAAGGACCAAAATCGGAACCAGGCGCAGAACGCCTGGAACAAGAATGCGAGCAATTCCAATCGCAGCGATCGCGGCTACGGTAATTCCGGCGGCGAGGGACGATCCAACGCGTTCGGCGGATCTCGCCCGGGCGGAGACGCGTGGGGCGATAGCTCCCGCGGGCGTTCAAGCTTTGGCGGTGGCGGCGGATTCAGGGGAGGCCGACGCTGATGAAACAACGTGGGATCGGGGGAAAAAAGGATCGAACTATCGTGCAATCTCTACCCAGAATCGCGCGTCGCATCGGCGCCTGCTTGCTGGTTCTGTCGCTGACCGCGACGCTGCAGAGTTGGGCGGCAGCGGCCGAACAGCAAAAGACATTCAATTCCCCAGAGGACGCGGCTCACGCGATGGTCGATGCGCTGCGCAAAGACGATAGGCCGGAGCTCATAACGATCTTCGGCAAGGAATCGCAGGGATTACTCAATTCGGGCGATCCGGTGGCGGATAAAAACTCGGTCCAGAACTTTCTGAAGGACTATGATCAGATGCATCGTTTCAGCCATGGGCCCGATGGCAAGCTGTTCCTGATAGTGGGCGCGGAGAACTGGCCGATGCCCATTCCGCTCGATAAAAATTCCGCCGGTTGGTATTTCGATACGTCTTACGGAAAAGAGGAACTTCTCTTTCGGCGCATCGGCGGGAACGAGCGCAGCGCGATCGCGACATTGAATGCAATCGTCGCAGGTCAGCACGAATACTACGATCAGACGCATGACAATGGTGTCGCCAAGGAATACGCGCGGAAGATCTTGAGCGATCAGGGCACGCGTGACGGCCTCTACTGGAAGGCTGCGGCGGGCGAGCCCGAGAGCCCGATCGGGCCGTTGGTCGCGCAAGCATCAAAGGAAGGATATCGAGCGAACCCGCAAGGCACGCCAACACCCTTTCACGGTTACTATTTCAAAATATTGACCAAGCAGGGCGCGAACGTGCCCGGCGGCGCCAAGGACTACGTCGCCGATGCAAAGATGAGCAACGGTTTTGCAGTGCTCGCCTATCCGGCGACGTATCGATCATCCGGGGTGATGACATTCCTCGTCGATGCGGATGGGAACGTGATGCAGAAGGACCTCGGGCCCGGAACCGATGTGCTAGCGAAGGCGATAGATACCTACGATCCCGACAAGAGCTGGCAGCCCGCGCAATGATACTTAAGTCTGAGAATCATTGGTTAACGAGATAGTTGGCGCGCGTCCACTGCCAACGGGCAGGGCTGAGCCCTGCACCCAATGTTAAGGCCGCCCGCCGTTGGCGGGCGCGGCCCCTGCCAACGGCGCGCGATCTGTTAAGACTGGCCAGCCGTGCCAACGGGCAGGGCTGAGCCCTGCAGCCACCGTTAAGGCCGCGCTCCGTTGTCGCGAGCGGCGGCGCGCGGCGGCTTTTCTCGCCGCTAGCTGTTCCTTTGGACTCAAATCCGGGCGTAAGCTTCCTGTTTGCAATCCGTGCGGGCTAGATGCTAATCGGGTCAACCCTCAACATGGAAATTTTGGCCTGCCCGGCCGACACAATTTCCCGTTTGACGGCCAGCTCATCGGGGAGGGGAATTGATGAAGGCACCTTGGGGAAAAGTGCGCATTGGCATGGTCGCGATCTTTTGTGCGGCCGCATTGGCAATTGCCGGCCTGCACCGGTTTTCAGTCCGCGCCTACGGAGGGGCCCCGAACCCGATCCTCTTTGTTACTGACGGGACCACCATCGCCGTGACGGCATATTCGGCCATCAGCGGCTACGCTTCCCCACTGGCGCCCGCCCCTACCGGCCTCGCGTTGCCGGGATGGGTGGCGGTTGACGCGAGTGGGAAGACATACGTCACCAACGCGGTCGGCACCATCACCATTTACGCGGCGGGGAGCAACGGCGACACCGCTCCCATTGCCATCATCGGTGGGAGCAACACTGGCCTGATTTCTCCACAAGGCATTGCGGTGGATTCCACCGGCAAAATCTATGTGGTGGACAACGTCGCCGCCAGCGTGTTCGTCTATTCGGCGGGGAGCAACGGCAACGTCGCCCCCATCGCCACCATCAGCGGGATCGCCACCGACTTGAGCTCCCCAGAAGGCATCGCGCTGGATTCCAGCAACAACATGTATGTGACGGACCAGGGCGGTACCTTACCGAGCGTGTTTGTCTTTTCGGCGGGGAGCAGCGGCAACGCCGCCCCGGTCGCCACCATCAGCGGGCCCGCCACCAACCTGGACTCCCCATACGGCATCGCGCTGGATTCCAGCCGCAAAATCTATGTGGCAGACACAAGCGACAGCGTGTTTGTCTATCCGGCGGTGGGGAGCAGCACCGGGACGCTCAACGAGGCCCCAACCACCACCATCAGCGGGAGCAGCACGGAACTGGCTACCCCAAAAGGCATCGCGCTGGATTCCAGCGACGACATCTATGTGGGGAACTACGGCCCGTGGACCGTGACGATCTATTCGGCGGGGAGCAGCGGCGACGCCGCCCCCATAGCCACCATCAGCGGGAACAATACCGACCTGGCCAACCCAGAAGGCGTCGCGCTGGATTCCGGCGGCAATATCTATGCGGCGGACGGCGACACCGCCAACAGCGTGACGATCTATCCGCCGCTGGGGAGCTCCGGATGGGCCGCCGGCTCGCCGACGACGTACAGTGTCGCGCCCAAGGCCGCGATAAGCACGGTCTTGACCACCGGCCTGATCAACCCGCAAGGCATCGCGCTGGATTCCAGCGGCAAAATCTATGTGGCCGATAAAGACGCCCCCGGCGTGTTTGTCTATCCGGCCGGGAGCAACGGCAATGCCGCCCCCATCGCCACCATCAGCGGCGGGAGCACTGGCCTAAATACACCACAAGGCATTGCGCTGGATTCCAGCGCCGACATCTATGTGGCCGACGAGGGTGACGGAGGGTGCGATGGCACCGCCAGCGTGCTTGTCTATTCGGCGGGGAGCACCGGCGACGCCGTCCCAATGGCCACCATCAGCGGGGAGGCCACCGGCCTGTGCGGGCCAGCCGGTATCGCGCTGGATTTCACCGGCAACATCTATGTGGTGGATGAGAGAGCCGCCAGCGTGTTTGTCTATTCGGCCGGGAGCAGCGGCGACACCCCGCCAATCGCCACGATCAGCGGCGGCAGCACCGGCTTAAGGTGCCCAGTCGGCATAACGCTGGATTCCAGCAGCAACATCTATGTGACGGACGATTGCGCCGCCAGCGTGTTCGTCTATCCGCCGCCGGGCAGCCCCGGGAATACGTATCCCGACCAGCCCCCCAGCGCCACCATCAGCGGGGGCACCACCGGCCTGGAGGGCCCATACGGCATCGCACTGGATTCCGGAGGAAATATCTATGTGGCGGACAACGACGCGATCAGCGTGTTCGTCTATCCGCCGCTGGCCAGCCTCGGCAGCTCTTATTCAGGCTCCCCCACTGACACGGTCAGCGGTCCGCTGACGGAACTGTATGATCCTTTGTTCGTCGCCATCCCGCCAGGTATCAGTCCGCTGCAGGTCCTGCCGTACGGGATAGTGTTCGGTTACTCCATCGTCCTGAATTCCGGCACGACTCCTACGCCGCCCAGACTCGTCAAGGTGACAAATCAATCGGGCGGTTCGATCACCATCGGCCAGGTCACGGTCAGCCCCTCTCAATTCTGGATACCGGCCAGCGGCGAGTATTCCGATAAGTGCTCCAGCAAAACGCTGCAGCCCGGAGCGTCGTGCACGGTCGGCGTCAATTTTGCCGCTACAGCCGTTGGAACGTTTACGGGGACGCTGACCGTTCCTTCGGATGCGCCCAACAGCCCGAACGTGACGTCGCTTAGGGGCGTTGGCGTGCCCGGATTGATCAACCTCTCGCCCGCATTATCGTTTCCCAACACGCTAGTGGGCCATCAAAGCACTACGGTTAAAACCGCGACGCTGACAAATCCCAACACGGTCGCGATGACCGTCGATAGCATCACGCCGTCAAGCGGCTTCGGCATAGTAAGAAGTACCGGCGCGAATCCTTGCAACCTCAGCGGCTCAACCATCCTGCACCCCAAGGGAACAACAGATTCGAGTTGCACCGTTGGAGTGACCTTTACCCCGACTGCGCAAGGCACTCGCACGGGAAGCCTGACCATCACGAGCAACGCCAAGAACAGCCCCGCGACGATCGTGCTGAAAGGTACGGGGACGCTCCTGGCGCCGACGTTCTCGCCCAAGTCGTTTGCATTCGGCACGGTGACGGTCGGTAATCATCCAAGCATTTCCGTCACGGTAACCAACCCGAACACTGTAGGCCCAATCGCATTCGCCTCTGCGACCATTGACGGCAACACCGCCTTCACAACGAGTACGGACACCTGCAGCGGCCACAGCATTGCTGCCGGCGACACCTGCACGATCGGTGTCACCTTCACCCCGACTGCAACAACCGGCAGTGCCTCCGCAACGGTGATCATTACTGACAACGCGGCGACCTTCACTCAGAAGCTGGCCATGTCCGGCAAAGGTAAAAACTAACGGATTGAGCGGTCGCGCTTCCCAAGGGAGCGCGACCGCTCATCGCTTCGCCAGAGAAGTGATGCGCCCGGCGGGCAGGGCTGAGCCCTGCACCCACCGTTAAGGCCGCGCTCCGTTGTCGCGCGCGGCCGCTGCCGCAGGCGCGCGGGGGCGCGCCGATGTTTCTCCGTGACCAAGGATCTATCCCGTGATAGCCTTGGTGCAGCCGACCGGGAGGAAAGCCCACTATGCCCGACAAGAAAGCGTGGACCGCCGATGACATGCCGGATCTTTCCGGGAAGACGATCGTCGTAACTGGCGGCAACAGTGGCATCGGCTACGAAGCCGCGCTGGAGTTCGCGCGCAAGCATGCCGATGTCATTCTCGCCTGCCGCGACTTGGGCAAGGCTCGAACGGCCGCCGCTCAGATTTCCGCGTCATCGCCCGGCGCCAAAGTCGAGGTGATGGAACTCGACCTCTCGAACCTCGCGTCAGTGCGCGGCTTCGCCGACGCGTTTCATCTGGGACATCCCGCGCTGCACGTGCTCTGCAACAACGCCGGCGTCATGGCGATCCCGTACCGTCAAACGGTGGACGGATTCGAGATGCAAATCGGCACCAATCACCTGGGGCATTTCGCGTTGACCGGCCTGCTGCTCGATCGGTTGCTCGCCACTGAAGGCGCGCGAGTGGTCAACGTAAGCAGCGGCGCGCATCGCATGGGCAAAATTCGCTTCGACGATCTGCAATGGCACAACGGCTACCGCAAGTGGATGGCTTACGGGCAGAGCAAGCTCGCCAACTTGTTGTTCACCTTCGAGTTGCAGCGGCGAGCCGACGCATCCGGCGCAAAACTGCTCAGCGTCGCGTGCCATCCCGGCTATGCGGCGACCAATCTGCAAGCCGCGGGACCGCGGATGCAGGGATCGTCGATGATGGAATCTCTTTTCTCCGTCGGCAACAGCCTGTTCGCGCAAAGCGCCGCGATGGGCGCGCTGCCTACCGAGTATGCTGCCGTCGCATCCGACGTCCACGGCGGCGATTACATCGGCCCTGACGGTATCGGCGAGATGTGGGGGCATCCGGTCAAAGTCGGTTGTAGTGCAGCTGCTCGCGACACCGCGGCCGCCGCCCGGCTTTGGGAACTGTCCGAGCAACTCACCAACGTGCACTACACGCTATGAGCAGGGGTGACCCCTGGCAGGGGCTGCCCCCTGCACCCAAGGTTAAGGCCGCGCTCCGTCGTCGCGCGCGGCAGGGGTGACCCCTGCACTCAATGTTAAAACAAAGATGCGGCCTGACGGCCCGCTAGAAGGGGCGAGGGGGGAGAGCCGCGGGGACTGCCGCGGGCGCGGTCTTTTAACACTGCGCTGCCGTCGCCACGGCCAGATGCTAGTCCCCGCTCGCGTTCGCTGCATCCGGCGCGCCGTTCGAATTCGGCTTCGCGGCCGCGTCATCGTGCCCGGAGTTTTCGACCACGTCCGCAATCGCCTGGAGTAGAGTCGATTTCTTGACCGGCTTGCTGACATGCAGGTCGCATCCAACTTCATGCGCGCGGCGCACGTCCTGTTCGAGCGCGGAGGCGGTCAGCGCGATTATCGGCGTGCGACGACGTTGGCTAGCCGTCTCCCATTGACGAATCATGCGCACGGCGCTGTAACCGTCGAGCACAGGCATCTGGATGTCCATCAGGACCACGTCGTAGGCGCGCGTCATGAAGCGGTCCACGGCCGCCTGGCCGTCCTCCACTTCGTCGAGCACGTAGCGGCTCTTCTTCAGATACGCCGCGATCAACAGGCGATTATCCGCCGAGTCATCTGCCAGCAGGATGCTGAGCGGGCGGTCGAGCATATGCGCCGCGGAACCGTTCGGCGCCACTTCACGCCGAGGCTCGACGACTGCATCCGCGGGCGCGGCAACCTCGGCCATTGCGTGGCAAATAGCGGCGTACAATTCACGGCGCTTGATCGGCTTGACCACGTAATGATGCACGCCCAGGTCCTTCATCGCATTCAACCGGGTGGTCAGGCCGCCGGAAGTCACGAGGATGACGATCGGCAAATTTCCGTTCGGGCCCAGCCGGATTCGCCGGATCATTTCGAAACCGTCCATCGCGGGCATCTGCAAATCAACCAGCATCAGGCCGAACGACGCGAGATTGCGATTAGCATCGTCGATCGCGAGGAGTCCTTCGACCCCTGACCCAGCCTCGCTGACTAGCGCTCCCCTGGAGAGCAGCATCGCGCTTGCGATCGATCGAGCGGTCGCGTTGTCATCCACCACCAGCGCGCGCACCCCGGACAGCTCGGGGCCGTGATGCTCCGGCGATTCGCTTTGGTTGGTGACCGCGGTTGGCAAGCCGAGTTCCGCGGTAAAATAGAAAGTGCTGCCCGTGCCCAGTTCGCTTTCGACCCAGACTCTGCCGCCCATCAGCGCGACCAGGCGCTCGACGATTGTCAGACCAAGTCCGCTGCCACCGTATTTTCGCGTGGTCGATGAGTCTGCCTGGGTGAAGGCGGAGAAAACCTTGGGCAGCACGTCTGGCGGTATCCCGATGCCGGTATCGCGCACCGAAAACAGCAGGCTGCCCGGATTGGACTGACCGGGATTGAGCGCGACGTCGATCACGACTTCGCCGCGCCCGGTAAATTTGATCGCGTTGCCGATCAGGTTGGTGAGCACCTGGCGCAGCCGCAGCGAATCGCCCACCAGCATGGGCGGCAGACCGCTGCCGATTCGCACCGCGAGTTCGATTCCCTTTTCGTGGGCGCGCACCGCCAGCGTATCTGCCACCTTCTCCGTCAGCTCTACAACGTCGAACTCAACCGCCTCCAGGCTCAGGCGCCCGCTCTCGACCCGGGCGATATCCAGGATGCTGTTGATCAGTTCGAGCAGCGCGTTGCCGTTGCTGATGATGGTGGTGAGATAACGCCGCTGTTCCGAATCGAGATCGCTTTCGCCCATCAGGTCGGCCATCCCGAGGATCGCATTCATCGGCGTGCGAATCTCGTGGGACATGCTCGACAGAAATTCGGTCTTGGCCTTCGAGGCCGCCAGCGCCTTCTGCCGTGCCGCCTCCAGGTCGGTGATATCGCGCGTGATCGACAGCACGCACTCGCGCCCGCCGAGTTCGAGCACCACCGCTGAGATCAGCGCCGGGAAAGTGCCGACGCCGATGGTGCGGAAGGTGGTTTCGAAGTTGCGGACCTCGCGCTGTTTGCGCAGGGTTTCCAGGAAGAGATCGAGCCGCTCGGTGCTGACCCAGACGTTGAGATCAGCGAAGCGCTTGCCAATGATTTCGGCTTTTGCGAGCCCGACCGATCGCACCATCTCATTGTTCACATCGATGATGATGCCGTCGCTTACGCCGGTGAGCGCGATGTTGTCGACATTCGAGTCGAATATCTCGCGCAACATCGCTTCGCTGCTCTGCAGTTTTCGCTCCTGTTCCTTGAGCTTGGTAATATCGTGGGAAATCGTCACCACCCGCCACGCGCCGCCCAGGTTCACCACCGCCGATGAGAGCAGCACGGGAATCTCGACGCCGCTCTTGCTCCGAATTATCACTTCGAAATTGCGCACCTGGCCTGTTGTCCGCAGCGACTCGACGTATTCGCCTCCAGGCCTTGCATAACCGCTGCCGGCAACCCCCGGCGAGACCGCTCCGATTATCTCTTCGCGCGAATATTCAGTGAGTCGCGCAAATTCAGGGTTGACATCCACAAAGCGGCCGTCAACGTCGGTGATCGACAATGGGTCCAGGATGGAGTCGAAGACTTTGCGCAGACTGGCCTCGCTGTCTATGAGCTTTTGTTCCGCCGCCACCAGATCGCCGATGCTGCGTGTGATTGTCAGGCAGCTCAGCTTGCCGTCCAGCTCCAGCAGCACCCCGGACATCAGGCACGGGATTAGGCGTCCATCTTTGGCGTAAAAATCGGCCCGCATGTTCCGGACTTCGCCGGTTCGGCCCAGGGCCGCCGCGAAATTATCCGATTCCTCCCGGCTCGGCCACACGCCGATCTCCCAATAAGTCTTGCCCAGCACCTCTTCTCGGCTAAAGCCCGTCGAGCGGCAGAACTCGGCATTGACGTCGGTGTAACGCCGCGTCATCGGATCGTTGATCGATACCGAATCGAGGTTCGCGTCGAAGATCTTGCGCAGCATCGCTTCGCTGTTGCGCGCCTTCCGCTCCGCTTCCTTGATGTCCGAGATTTCATGGACCACGTTGATCACGCAGTTCTGATTGTTGAGCCGGACCACGACCGCGGAAATCAGTGCGGTCGTCGGTTTAGTATGGTCAACGCCGGTGAGCTCGGCCTCGATGTTTTGCACCGAGCCGGTCTCTCGCAGTGCCTTCGCGCATTGCTCGCGGATCGCCGGCTCCATCCAGAAATTCAAGTCGGTAGCGCGCCGGCCTATCACCAGCTCTCGCGGCAAGCGGCTGCGCTTGACGAATTGGTTGTTGACCTCGAGGATCCTGCCGGTATCCAGGCTGCTGACCATGACTATGTCGTTGCTTTGCTCGAAAATCTGCCGGAATTTCTCTTCGCTCTCCTTGAGTTTCCGATCGCTGCTCCGCTCGTCTTCGAGGTGTTGCGCGAGTTCGCGCCGATTCTTCGTCTGAAGATAGACGTTTGACTGCGCGAGCCCGACCGCGTTCGTCAGCCCCAGCCAATGCATAGAGGGATCGGAATCAACAACCCCATGCACGTGCCCGAGGACGTAAAAGCAAGTCATCCCGATTACGCTAATCGCCGCCTGCCAACGCCAGTCCCACGGCGCCAGCGTCCCCGTAGCGACCACGATGACAAGCACTGACACGAACAGCGGCTCGACACGCATCGATTCGGCACCGATCACAATGTTCGTTACCATTAACCAGGTGCAGACGAAGATGACGATCTCGCGCCAATAGCGCGGTATCGCGGCGGTGAAGGTCAGGATAAAAAACACGACCCCGATGGCGACCATGGCCAAAATAAGGCTCTGCGTCGCGTCGAAAGTCGATCCAGACGTGTAACGGTGCTCCGCTGCATAAACCAGGTTGAAGAAGACAATCAGCAGCGCACCCGCCCGCGTCAAACCGGTTACGCTTGCGTCCACGGCGCGCAAATCGAACAAAGTGGTGCGCGCCCGCGCACGCGCCAGCTCGTCCGAAGTCAAAGCTTCGGCGTTCAACTGGTCATGCCGGGGTCTCCTCTCACGCGAGCTCAGGTCGTTCTGCTTGGGCGCAGCGCCCATCCAATCTCCTTCCCGTCCCTGGCAATCGCCGGGATCTACCTAACTGAAGCAAGTCCAATGCCCGAAAATTCGTCGCATAACCGGGGGAAAAACCCCGATCGCTCATCAATCGGCGCAGCCCACGGCGCGATTAGACGCGATGTGTGCCGTTTTGGGATTTGGCCGGGCGCAAGCCCTTTGCGTTTGTGAGCTGCACCTGAATTCTGCGAGAATCTCCGCAATTCTCGTATCGAGGTCCATCCACATGAGCGCGACTGTTTCCATTCATCAAGGCAAGCTCGAAGGTGACGATCAGGGCGGACTATTCGTCTTCAAAGGAGTGCCGTTTGCGGCTCCCCCCGCAGGTGCACGCCGATGGCTCGCGCCCGAGAAGCCCGCGTCGTGGACCGGGCTGCGCGACGCGCGGCGCTTTGGCGCGGTAGCTCATCAGAACCAGGTGATGCTTACCGCGCTCTCCGCGATGGTGGTTGATGGGGAACAATCCGAGGATTGCCTGTTGCTCAACGTCTGGACTCCCGCGCTCGACGGCAAGCGCCGCCCGGTGATGGTCTGGATTCACGGCGGCGCCTTCACCATCGGCTCCGGCTCGCAGCCTCTTTACGACGGTTCCGTTCTCGCACGGCGTGGTGACGTGGTCGTCGTCACCGTCAACTATCGCCTCGGCCCACTGGGCTTCATCCGCCTGGCCGACGTGACCAACGGCAAGATTCCGGCGACCGGCAACGAAGGAATTCTCGATCAAGTCGCGGCGCTCCAGTGGGTCCGCGACAATATCGCCGAGTTCGGCGGCGACCCCGGCAACGTCACCATCTTCGGTGAATCGGCCGGCGGCATGAGCGTCGGAACTATCCTGGCGATGCCGTCTGCGCGCGGGTTGTTCCACAAGGCGATATTGCAAAGCGGAGCGAGCCACACCGGCGCCTCCGTCGCACGCGCCAATCGCACCGCCGAGCGAGTCTTGTCGAGGCTTGGGGTGCGCCCCGGCGACGACCACGCGATCCGCGCGTTGACACCCGCGCAATTGCTCACCGGCACTCTCCTCGACGATGGCAAGACGCCCGATCCCGAGCTCGGGATGGCGTATCAGCCGGTAGCAGACGGTAGCCTGGTGCCGCGTGCCGCGATCGAGATGGTCGCAGACGGCTCGGCGTCGGGCGTGGCCGTGATGGTGGGTTCTACGCTCGAGGAATGGAAATTGTTCGCCTTGATGGATGCTTCATTGCGCAAGCTCGACCGCGGCCGCCTGGGTGCGCGTATCGGCGGGCGTTTGACCGCTCCCGCCGCCGATGCCCTCATCGATACTTACCAAAAGGCTCGCGCCGCGCGTGGCGAGCCGGTCACGCCCGCTGAACTGTTCACCGCAATCGAGACTGACCGGGTTTTCCGCATCCCCGGCGTGCGCCTCGCGCAAGTTCAGGGACGCCACGATCCGCGCGTTTTCAGTTATCTCTTCACGTGGCCGTCGCCCGCGATGGGCGGCGCGCTCGGATGCTGCCACGCACTCGAGCTTGGCTTCGTCTTCGGCACCAATCGCTTGCCCGGGATGACCATGTTCGCAGGCACCGGCCCGGCCCCGGAAAAACTGGCGGTTCAGATGCAGGACGCGTGGCTGGCATTCGCACGATCAGGCGATCCAGGCTGCGCAAGTGTCGGTACCTGGGCGAGTTACACCGAGGCACGCCGGCCAACGATGGTCTTCGGCGCCAATACCAGCCTCGAGGATGCACCTCGCGACCAGGAGCGCCGCGCCTGGGACGCGATCCCCGATCGCAATCTCGGCGCGCTCTAGCTATCGCCCGACGCGATCACTCGAGCGATAGATCGACGCGCGTCGTCTTGCCCTGATCTTTGATTCCGGCGGCGTCCAGCTTCGGCGCGATTATGAACATCCGCGCCGCATCCACTTGTTTCGTGCTCAGATACGCGCGCACCGCATTTGCGCGCGCCTCCGCCAGATGCTGCAGGTCCTGATCGCTCACCGCAGTGTTGGCGAGGATTAGCTTCTTCATCTGGTCCGGCGGCAGCGTCTTCGCAAACCCGATGACGTCGCGCGGCTTCTGAAATTTTCCTGCGCTATAAACTCGCGCCAGATACTTGTTGTAGTCCGCTGTGGACAGCGCCGCGCTCTTCGCATTCGCATCCGCGCTGTCTCCCTCGTCCTGGTGTCTGAGCGCCTGGATGCTGTGCTCCAGTGACGCTTCGCGGTAGCCATCCTTGTCGAATGCCGGATCGACGCGCCCCTCGATGTTGAGTTTCAGGGCGGTTCGATCCGCCAACGCCGTCGCGACCGTATCCAGCTTCTTCTGACTGTCCGGCGTCAGCGTCGCGTAGCCCGGCGCGAACTCTATATAGCCGAGATCCTGCTGTGCGCCGCTGCCGCCGAACGCCGCCGCTATCAGCGAGAACGGCGACGTCACGGCCTTGACGAGAAGGTTCTTGAACGCGCTCCAGATGACGCTGCCGATGCTGAATTGCGGATCGGAGAGCGACCCCGACACGGGCACGCGCAGGTCGATTTGCCCCTTCGAATTCTTGAGCAGTGAGACCGCGAATCGAATCGGCAGATTCGTCGCATCCGGGCTCTCCACGTGATCGCCGAACGTCAGCTGATCGATGAAAATATGGTTGTCGGCCGTCAGCTTTCCCTGATCCAGCAGATAATGAACATCGACCGTCAGCGTGCCTTTGACGATCGGATAGCCGGTGTATTTGGTCGAGTACGGGGTGAGGCCCGTCAGCTCGATACCGTTCGCCTTCGCCTTGATATCGACGAACGCAGTCGGCGCGAGCGGGTTGATGGACCCATCGATGTTGATCGGCGCGCTCCCGTTAATTTTCCCGTCGAGTAACACTGCCGCCGGCGATGTGGATTTTGTTCCGAACGCGCCGACTTTGCCCTCCATATCGGTCAGGTTCGCCGTGTAGTTCGGCTTGATAAAGTTGTCCGTGTAATCGACTTTGCCGCCTTTGAGCGTGATCTTGTTCAACTCGATGTCGGCGTTCATCGGCTGCCCTGTGTAAGCCTGCGCCGGACTCGACGCTGCCGCGGGACTCGCTCCAGGAGCCGTCGCAGCTGCTGGGCTTGGCGCGGCAGCCGGAGTCGGCGTCGAGGCCGGCGCCACTGGAACCGCCCCCTTCGAGCCCGGCGCTCCCGTGGCTCGCGTCAGCGACGTAGGCGCTTCTTGCGGGCTCGCGGTGATGTCTTTCAGATTCAACTTGCCGGTGCTGTTCAGGATGACGCGCGAATAAAAATTGGACAGCGTAAGCGCTCCCACGTGCACCTTCGGCGGACCTTTTCCGAGAGCGAAATCGATTTTGTTCGCGTTGAGCGCGTTCATTCTGAAAAACAGATCGTTGGTCAGCTTGTCGAGCATCCGCACGCTGCCGAGCGATGCGTCGCCACGATAACTGACGAGAAAATCGTTGCGCGCCTGCTCCAAGCTAACCGCGCCGTCCATCGTCAGGTTCGCGCTGGTGATCGTCGCGTTCAGGCTGCTGCTGACGTATGGATCCGCAAATGCCAGGTCCAGGCGCTTTGTTGCGACTCGCAGGTCGGCCTTCAGCGGCGCGATCGCCGCCGTGCCGGTAACTTTGAAAGTGCCCTTGCCATTCAGCGTGCCGTCAACATCGACTGCAATCGGCTTGCTGAAGTCGCTCGACACATTCTTCAGATGCAGATTCAGCGGCGCTACGGCCGCCTTGACCGGTTGCGGCGCATTGTCGTCCTCAAAGGTGGCGTCGGTCTGTTCCATCGCGACCGATGCGATCTGATATTGCCAACTCTGCGACGGCGGCGCTGGCGGTGCCGCGGGCTGGACCGTTTTGCGCGCCGCCCGCCGCGTCTCGCGCGGCATTCGCCTCGTTTCGCGCGTGCTCGTGCGCTTGTTGGGTGGCGGCGGCGCCGGGGCGCCGCGCATCAGCGCGGCGAGACTCAATTTCCCGCCGCGCTCACGGCGAACGAACAGATGCATCCCGTCGCTGCGCACTTCGCTGACCGTCGCCTGACGCGCCGCCAGGTCGAACTGTCTAATCGCGACGCTCAGGCTTTTCCACTGCACCGGTTTTTCACGTTCGTGGGGCGCATCCATCTCGAAATTTTCGATTGCGACGGTCGCCGGCTCCGCATGCACGTTGAAATGATCGGTGGCAAAATGCGTCTGTACGTTGGCCTTCGCGCTCAGCTTGCCCGACGCGATCGTGGCCGCCAGCACCGACTGAGCGAACGGCTGCAGCGCCGGCAAGTCGACCTGATCGATCGACACCTCCGTCGTAACCTGCGAATCCGCCAGATCGAGCGCGCCTTTGACCGCGATCGTGCCGCCGCTGCGAATCTTGCCGTTAACCGTGACCGACGCGGGCGCTTTCCCGACCGTCCGAAAATTCTTAAGCCCGACCCCGAGCGCATCCACCGCCACCACCGCCGGCGCCGCGCCGCTGTTATCCTGAACCTCCACCGCGCTGTTGGTGAGATCGAACGAGTCCAACTGAAAATCCATTGGCGATTTCGCCGCGGATTTTCCCGCCACTGGCACGGCCGCCTGGGTCATGTTGCCCGCCGGCGCCGCTTGCGCTGGAGGGCTCGCCGGCGCCGCATTGCCGCTCGCAAGCGACGTGAGATTGTTGGTCCCGTCGGGATTGAGCCTGACATGCGCGAGCAGTCCATCGATCCAGATAGATCGCAGATAGAACACCGCGCCCAGCGGCTCGACGTCGATCAGCTTCACCTCGGCGTGTTTGAGTGCGGCGATCGGCGCATCCGCCGTGTCGCGAACGTCGAGCTGATCCAGCGCTACCGTTCCGTTCAGGCGAATCAGCGGTTGCGACTGCGCCTGCACGAAATGCACATACACGTCCGCCGACAGCGTCCCGTCCGGAATTTTAACCGGCAACTTCATCGGCGCGTAGCTGACGTAAAGCGGCAAGTTGAGCCGATGGAGTTTCAAGTCAACGACTGAATCGTGCGTCGCCTCGAACGGCTTGGCCACGCCCGCAATCCGAATCGGGCTGCCATCGATCACCATTTGCAGCAGCGGTTCGACGAACACGTCCACGTCGGAGGGCAGGTTCGCGATAAACGGCACGTTGATCTGAATCTGCTCGATCTTGTGTTGCTTGCCGAGCAGCTGATCGTCGAATGTCACTTCGCCATCGCGCAGTTGAATATTCGAAACCGCGAATCGCATCGGCGCGCTCGGCACAGCCGGTTTCGATTTTTCCGGCGTCGGCGCGCTCTCGAGCAGGTCGGAAAAGTTAAAGCGCTGCTGCGACTCCCGAACCAGATGGATCGCCGGCCGCTCGACTACGACTTCGCCGACTACCGGCGCAAATCTGAAAATCGACGTCCACGAAACCTTCACTCTCAGATGCCCGATATCGACGAACGGTTGCGGACTGTCGCGCTCGCCAACGTGCAACTGGTCCACGTCGAGCTTCAGCGCATAAAGATTGAATCGGATTTTGCCCACGCTCACCTGGCGATGGATGCTGTCGGCGACGGGGCCGATCAGGACATGCCGCAGCACCGGCGGAACCGCCAGGTAAGCCGCAGGGCCCAGGAACAGCAGAACCGCGACGACGATCACCCCGATTTTGCGCGCCCGCCGCGAACGGCCCAACTCGCGCGCGCGCGCAATCCATGGCCGCGAGCGATGAAACGCCGACCTTACGTGTCTGAGCACGGCTTCCAGGTACCCGACCGCGCTGTTGAGAAAATTGGCCATAAGCCTTACGTCAACGCTACGCCGCCAGCGTGAGCCGTCGTCGTCGAATAGTCAATTCATCGCGAACACCTTGGAGTGGCTATCGGCTGTGGATACCCAGCCAGCGCCGGCGGTCTTCGATAATCGGCCGCTGGCTCTTCAACAGCGCGTACGCTTCGTCAAGCGTCTTGCCACGCTTCGTTTTCAGGAACCATGCCACCACCAGCGGCGCGCGCTCGCATCCCTCCTCGCAATGGACCAGCACGCGATGCCCCAGCGCGAGCTCTTCCTCTATCAGCGCCGCCGTCCTGTCCAGCGACGCGACCCCATCTGCAAGGAACGGCATGTGAATCGCCTGCGGCGGTTCGATTTCCGGCACATCGGGGAGCACGCTGATAATCGTCCCCTCGAATTCGCCCGCGTCCTGAAGATCGCCGACGAACAGGCTCGGAATTATCTCGCTCTCTCGCCAACTCGCGGCCATATACTTGTGCAGCTTGACGGGCGAACGGACATTGCGTCAACCTCGCCACGGGGTGAATCGAATGCCAAAGACCAGTCTGCCGCGGCTGCACATCGAAGGACGATGGTTCCTCGACGAACACGGCCGCCGCGTTATTTTGCGCGGCGTCAATCTGGGCGGCGATTGCAAGGTCCCCTACCCCGATGGCGGCACCAACTTTCCCTCCGATTTTTCCAACCATCGCGAGGTCTCCTTCATCGGCCGTCCGTTTCCGATTGCCGAAGCCGGTGAACACTTCTCGCGCCTGCGTGCGTGGGGCTTCAATTGCTTGCGCTTGCTGACCACCTGGGAAGCCGTCGAGCATCGCGGCCCGCGCGACTACGACGTCGCGTACCTCGACTACTTCGCCGAGTTGTGCCGGCTCGCCGGTGACTACGGCTTCTACCTATTCGTGGATTTTCACCAGGATGTCTGGAGCCGAATGACCGGTGGCGACGGCGCGCCCGGCTGGCTATTCGGTAAAGTTGGAATTGACTATCACCGGATCGCCGAGTCGGGATGCGCTCATGTAATGCAACATCTATATGACTATGCGCGCGGCGGCCGCCAGGAGGACCGCTACCCGACCATGAGCTGGGTGCAGAATGAGCGCCGCCCCGCCAACGGCATCATGTGGACCTTGTTTTTCGCCGGCCGCGACTTCGCCCCCGGACTGACTATCGACGGCGTCAACGTGCAGGACTACATGCTCGAGCATTACCTCGGAGCGCAGCGCGAGATCGCACGCCGCATCCGCGATTTACCCAACGTGATGGGCTTCGACTCGCTCAACGAACCGGCCCCGGGATGGATCGGACAGCCGCTCAGCTATCGTCATCTCGGGCCAAGCGATACCAACCCCGAGCGTGCGATGCCGGGCCTGGCGTGGTCGCCGCTCGACGGCTTGCTGGTGTCGCATGGAGTTACGCGCTCGATACCGGAGCTCGAATTCGACCCGACAGCGAAACCTAGCTTGGTGGCCCACAAACAAAATCGGACAATCAATCCCGAGCGCATCTCAATCTGGACCAGCGGCCAAAGCGATCCGTTCCAGGATGCAGGCGCATGGCGGCTCAATAACGACGGCACTTTCGACATTTTGCGCGAAGATTTCTTCCAACGTGTCGGCGATCGCAAGGTCAACCTTATCGAAGACTACATGGGACCATTTTTCGCGCGCGTCGCCGAAAATATTCGCCGGATTAATCCCGATTGGATCCTGTTCGCCGAGCTCGATCCGCTCTCGGGATTTCTCGGACCGGGATTCCCCGCAGAGACTCCCCCAAACAGCGTCAACGCCGGTCACTGGTACGACGTGGTCCTGGCCGCGACCAAGATGTTCAGTCCGAATTTCAGCCTCGACGTGTTGACCGGCGAGATTGCGACCGCCGCCGGACAGATCCAGGCGCGCTACGAGCGCGAGCTCGGCAGGATGACCCGAATGTCAGAAACGGTGAATGGCGGCGCGCCCACCCTCATCGGCGAATTCGGGATTCATTTCGATTTGAATGGCGCCGGCGCGTACCGCGCTTTTCACGCCGGCGATCGCAGCGACGCGCCGTGGACTGCCCAGATCATCGCGCTCGATCTAATGTATAATGCACTCGATACTCTGCTCATCGGTAGTACGCAATGGAACTATACTGCATCCAATAGCAACGATCTGGCTATTGGCGACGGTTGGAATCAGGAGGATCTGAGTATTTTCTCGCGCGACCAGCAGATCGACCCGGCGGACATCAATAGCGGCGGCCGCGCGCTCGCCGGCTTCGTCAGGCCGTACGCGCGAGCGACACAGGGTATTCCGCGCACGATGAAATTCGATCGTATCAGCGGCACCTTCGAGTTCGTGTTCGAATATGATCCTTCCGCTGCCGGCCCGACCGAGATCTTCGTGCCGCGCATTCAGTACCCGCGCGGATGCGTGCTTGAAGTGTCCGGCGGCAACGCCGAGCTGGACCCCGACGGCCAGCGCGCCGTCGTCAAGGTGGAGCACCGCGGCGAAGTCCGTGTCGTCATCCGCCGCAAACCTGGGGCGCCTTAGCTGTACTTGCGCTCCTGCCACCACGGAAAGTAGGCGGGCATATCCTTCGAAATCTTGTCCGGAAATTTTGCCGCACGTTTCTCCAGAAATGACGCGACGCCTTCCTTCGCATCCGCCGAAGGGCCGCGCGCAAAGATTCCGCGGCTGTCCAGCTTGTGCGCTTCCATCGGATGGTCCGCGCCAGCCATCCGCCACAACATCTGCCGAATCAATGCGACCGACACTTGCGAGGTGTTGTCCGCGATCTCGCCAGCGAGCGCGCGCGCCGCTGGAATAAGTTGATCGGGTTTGTAGATCCTTTTGATGAGCCCGCCGTCGAGCGCCTCTTCGGCCGCGAAAACTCGACCCGTGAATGTCCATTCCAGCGCCTGCGAGATGCCGACGATCTTCGGCAGGAACCAGCTCGAGCACGCCTCCGGCACGATCCCGCGGCGCGCGAACACGAACCCGAAACGCGCGTTCTCCGACGCCAGCCGCACATCCATCGCAAGTTGCATCGTCACGCCGACGCCCACCGCCGCTCCGTTCACCGCCGCGATCACCGGTTTCAGACACTCGAAGATGCGCAGCGTCAGCCGTCCGCCGCCGTCGCGAATCGCCTCGTTGCTCCAATCCACGGTGCCGTCGGCTCTGATCGCCGAGCGCCGCTGAGGACGATCCTCGCGCGTCGAGCCGAACGTCCTGGCGGGCGCCGACAGGTCCGCGCCCGCGCAGAACGCGCGCCCCGCGCCGGTCACGATGATCGCGCGCACGTTGTCGTCCGCGTCGGCCTTGTCGAACGCGTCGATCATCTCGCTCATCATGAGGTCGGTGAATGCGTTGAGCTTCTCCGGCCGGTTGAGCGTGATCGTCGCGATGTTGTCCGCGACCTCGTAAATGATCTGTTCATACGCCATGCACTGCTCTCCGTCGCTGCCCGCAACTTCTACTTCACGAACAGCGCCAGTCCTTCGAACACTAACGAGGGCTTCTGCTGACCCACGACCTGGATTTCCGTCTCCCGCGTGAGCATCGTGCCCAGCGGCCGCGGGTCGACCGCGATCAGCCGCGAGCGCGCGTAGACGCTGGCGCCCGCCGGCACCGGCGCGACGAA
This sequence comes from Binatus sp. (SeqCode), assembly GCF_050013435.1. GTDB lineage: Bacteria > Desulfobacterota > Binatia > Binatales > Binataceae > Binatus. The sequence goes on from NZ_JBEKFG010000014.1 coordinate 49,591, forward strand.
GCGCAGCTTGTTCGCGCCGTAATTCACCACGTTGCGAAATCCCGTGATCGTGTATTCCTCTTTGCTCCTGAACGCCGGCAGCAGGCTCAGCGTCAGAAAACCGTGCGCCACCGGTCCGCCGAACGGACTTTCTTTCTTGCACCGCTCGACGTCGATATGAATCCACTGACGGTCGCCGGTCACTTCGGCGAATTGGTTGATTTTTTCCTGCGTCACGTGAATCGGCTCGCTCCACGGACCGAATTCCTTGCTGATCTTCGCCGTCAGCGCCGCAATATCGTCAAACTTGATCGTCTGCATATGTGTCCTCCGTTTTTCGATTGGCTATCGCCTGTATAATCATTTCAGTCTTAAGAGGGCAACTGTAATCGCGCAACCACCGCCGTGAGCCGCGAACAACCAACACCTAGATCGCAGGATGCTTGTCCTTCCAGGGGCGGCCGCGTTCGAACTCGGCCGCCAGCGCGATTATGCCCGCTTCATCGCCGGGCCGGCCGACAAGTTGAATCGCCAGCGGCAATCCCGACTTGTTGAACCCGTTGGGGAGCGAGATGGCCGGCTGACCGGTCGAGTTGAACGGGAAGGTGAACGCGATCCACGCGTAGATTTCATCAGCGGCGGTGGCGGGATTCGACGGCAAGCTGCCAAGCCGCACCGCGGGCCGAGTGAGCGTCGGGGCGAGGATCGCGTCGTAGGGCATGAGCGCGTGGACGATTTCGCGCGACGTATTGTGCATCCCGGTTACCGCGCGGATGTAGTCGGCGGCGGAAATTTTGGCGCCCCACTCGTAAGTGCCGCGCACCATGGGATCGAGCAGGTCCGGGTTGGGGATGTTCAGCGCCGAGACCGACGCGCTGATGATCACGCGCGCATATTTTTCGAGCATTGCGCCGGGATCGAGCGTCAATGCCTCGACGCGATGCCCCATCTCGCGGAACACGCCGCATGCGGACTCGAGCGCGGCGAGAGTTTCGGCGTCCACCGGACCGAGCGCGCTATGGTTGATAAGGGCGAGCCGAAGTTTTTTTGGATGCGCCGAAACTTCCTCGACGAACGGACGCGCCGGCGGCCGCGCCGCGTACGGATCGCCCGGCATCATTCCCGCCATCGCATCGAGCATCAACGCCGCGTCGCGGACGGTGCGCGCGATCGGACCGGTAGTGGAAAGTCCGGCCCATCCTTCGCCCTCCTGCGGCGCGCGCGTGATTCGCCCACGCGACGGTTTGATTCCGACCACGCCGCAGCATGCCGACGGTACCCGAATCGATCCACCGCCGTCGCTGCCCTGCGCCACGGGATGCAGTCCGGAGGCGACCGCCGAGGCGGACCCGCCGCTTGAGCCGCCGGCGGTGTGTTCGAGATTCCAGGGATTTCGCGCGGGCGGACAAAGACCGCCCTCGGTGGTCGGACGCAAGCCGAATTCCGGAGTGGTAGTTTTGCCGAGCAGAATTCCGCCGGAGTTGGCCAGCCGCACGGCGAGTTCCGCGTCGGCGGGCGCTTGCCAATTCTCGTAGTTCTTCGAGCCGAAGGTGGTGCGAATATCCCTGGTCCAGACCAGGTCCTTGAGCGAATATGCGACGCCGAACAGCGGCATCTTGGCCGCATCCGAAGCGTTCATTTTTTCGAGCCGCGATGCGTCCGCGAGCGCGCGATCGGCGGTGACCGTCATGAATGCGCCGAGCTTGGGGTTCAGTTGCTCGATGCGCGCGAGAAAAAATTCCGCGACCTCGCGCGGGCGAACTTCCTTCTTGAGGACAAGCTCGCGCAGTTCGTGTGCCTCGATGTAGGGATTGAGCGTCACGGTCACCTCCGCAGATGGCGCGCTGATTCAAAGATCATCGACCCAAAAATTCTAGTTAGCTCAAAACGATGCCGCCCGCCAACGCAGGGCGGGGTGTAATCGCGAAATCCCTCGACCTCGTGCTCGAATCGGAGGATGCGCTGACGGTTGCGGTCGACGTGGCTCGCCTCAGCGCGCAGAACGGACTTTCGTCAACTGGGACCAGCAAGTACACTATGGGGCAACGCGACATCGCCGAACTGGCCGCAGGGCAAGCAACACCGCTCGATCAGGTAATGCTCCAGATGCCCGGTGTCGCGCTTGATCAGAACCAGGAGATTCACATCCGGGGAGAGCATTCAGGCAGGTTACGGGCCCAAAGTCACAATCTTCGACGCGCTCAGGATCCCGCTTCCATCATTTTAGCCCAGTACCCGCAAAACACACCCATGAATTTTGGAAACGAGAACCGCAACCGGACCGCCGCCGCAGCGTATTCATTACAGTACCGGCCGCGCCGAGGCTTTTATCGCCGCCTGCGCTCGGATCTGCCGACCGGCAAAGCATTTAGCCGATGAGACTCGCGGAACAATTCGACGTTAGCCAAAATACGTTTGTGATGTGGGATGACGACGATCGTCTGATCTTGCAAAGCCACTGGCGCCGCTTTGCCGTCTCGATTGTCGCGTCGGTGTTGTCGTGCATCGTGATGCTCGCGGGATTTGCCGAGATACTTATCTCGCAGCGCCCCCTTCCACCGCCGCGCACGACCGCGGTCGAAGCCATCCTCGTCGAACCGCCGCCTCCGGCCGAGCCTGCAAAGCCCCTACCGATCGCTCCGATACTTCATCCCGTACACCGCAAGACTCTCGCGTCTATCAAGCCGCGCAACGTGGCCGCGCCCGCCCCGGCCGCGGCGCTGAATCCCGCACCGGCCGCCCTGCCCGCTTCGCCCGTGGGAGGAATCGACACCGGGCGAGCCACCGTTCCCAGCGAGGGCGATGCGGGCGCTTCTGGCGCAGGAGGATCGCCTGACGGTGGCGCCTCCGAGAGCATCGGCGCGCGCGCTCTGTATGCCCCGACTCCGCAGATCCCCGACGATCTTCGCGAGGACGCTTTTTCCGCGCTCGCGATCGCCCATTTCGTCGTCGACCGTGATGGTCAGGTTCGGGTCACGCTCGTGCAACCGACTTCAAATCCGCGCCTGAACCAGGTCATCCTCGCCAGCCTGCAAACGTGGAAATTCTTCCCCGCCACCCGCGATGGCGTTCCGGTAGCGTCTGAATTCGACCTCCGAATTCCAATCGCCGTGCAATGATGTCGCCCGCCCGCGCCGGCGGGGTGTAATCGCGCCAGCGACCGGGTTAGTCTTTTTGCGATCCGACGGGGAACGAGGTTCAGATTGTTGGAATCGGTGATTCTGTGGGCGCACGCCGCGGCCGGCGCGATTTGGATCGGCGCATGCGCATGCTTCGCGATCGCGGGTCTCGCGCTCGGGGCGGGAAGCGCCGAGCAGCGCAATTTCGTGGCGAACGCGGCGCCCAAGATCGACATGCTCGGCCTCGTCGCCGCGGCGGTGCTGCTCGTGACGGGACTGATCAGCCTGATAGAGGTGGGAGTTTTGCGGGGGTTTGCGTTCTCGACCACGTTCATGACCGTGGTTGCCATCAAGATTGCGCTGTTTATCGCTATGCTTGCCGTGATGACGTGGTCGATGAGAGTCGGTGCGGTGGTCAGAGCGGTAGTCGCGCGCGGGCGTACCGACGCGATGGCGGGCGCGATGACTCGAATGGTGAAGGCACACGTCGCAATCGTCGCGATGGGCGGTATCGCGCTGATACTGGGAGCGTGGTTGCTGGGAAGCTGAGGATGCGAGATGGCTGAGAAACCACCGAAGATCAAAGTCGGCGCGTTCGAGGTGGCATTTCTTGCCGACGGTTTCTGGCGCAACGACGGCGGATGCATGTTCGGGGTGGTCCCGCGCGACCTCTGGAAACACCACCATCCTCCCGACGAGCACAACCGTATCCGCCTGAACCTGACGTGTCCGCTAATCGTGAAGGGGGCCGACGCGATTCTGGTGGATACGGGAATCGGCAACCGGCTAAGTTCCGTCGAGCGCCAGATCTTCGATCACGGCGACGGATGGCTCCCCGAGCATCTGCGCGCGCTTGGGATGGAGGCGGGCGACGTCACGCATCTGATCGTGTCGCATCTGCACTTCGATCATTGCGGCGGAATCGTGCGCCGGCGCAGTTCCGGCGCGCTGGAAGCTGCGTTTCCGCGCGCGCGAATCTTCGTGCAGAAAGGCGAACTCGAAATCGCAGGCGATCCGCGCAATGAACGACTCCGCGCGGCGTATCGCCACGCTGCGGAGGTTCTCGCGCCGGTGCGATCGATGCTCGAAGCGATCGATGGCGATACCGACATCGTCGCGGGCGTGCGCGCCGTCGTCACCGGCGGCCACACGCGGGACCATCAGGCGGCGCTGGTCAGCGACGCAGCCGAATGCTTCATGCACCTCGCCGACATCGTGCCGACGCGCTCGCACATCCGCGGTCCCTGGAACCAGGCGTACGATCTCGACGTGCTCCGCACGATGGAGCAAAAAGCGCGCTATCTCGGGCTCGCGGCGGAGCAACGGTGGTGGCTGTCGTTCGCGCACGACGACACTGTGTTCGCAGCAATGGTGAAAAACGATCGCGGGCGCTTCGTGCTCGGCGACACGGTGCCGGTTTCCGAGCGCTTATTTCAGTCTTTTCAGTGAAACTCAAGTTCGCGTCCTCTTGATCGCGCGTGAAGCTGTGTTGCGTGCGCCTTACGTTGCTTGTTGCAAATCAATGGCTCCGTTATACTCGAAGTCAGGATGGGCTCCACAAATAGTACGGCCCGACCGTTTCCCGCTCTCCCAGGCAGTATTCTCGGCAACAACATTCCATAACCCGAAGGAGATAGCCGATGGCGGATCTCAATAACTTCGAGCGAGTGATCAAAGAAGACCGCGCGGCACGCGAGTCGAAGCAATGGCGCGGCACGTTGCTCGAGTACCTCGAGCTGGTGAAGGCCGACCCGACCATGACCAAGCTCGCACACGCGCGAATCTACGACTTGATCATTTCCTCAGGCCTTCATCCGTTGCACGACACCGACGATCCGCGCACCAAGCGGCTGTACAAGGATGAGCCGCTGAAGGTGTTCAATTTCTTCGCGGAGGAATTTTTCGGGATCGAGCGCACGATCGCGCAGATCGTCCGCTACTTCCATTCGGCGTCGCTCAAGGGCGAAGAGAGCCGGCAGGTTCTGTACCTGATGGGCCCGGTAGGTTCGGGCAAGAGCTCGCTGGTCGAGCGGATTCAGCGCGGGCTCGAACAGATCGGCTTT
>NZ_JBEKFG010000015.1:0-51158 GCF_050013435.1 Binatus sp. (SeqCode)
TCGAAAGATCAGAACCAGACGCGGGCCCGTTGGGGCACTTAGGGGCGCGGCAACACTTTTTGAAATGTAAACAATGCGGCTTCCAAGATACGAGAACCGTGACCAATTCATCTCGGTCTCAGCGTTGATATGGGAAAGCTGAAAGTGCTCGGCATCATCGCGGCGGTATTGGCGCTTTCCCCGGTATCCGTTTTGGCCGGAAACTCGGACAAGTTGGCGACTTGCAACGCAGCAGCGGACTTGGCGCGGGAAATTACCAAGCAACGGGATAGCGGGATCAGTTCCGATGCGCTCCGGGCTTCGGTCGCCACCCTGGCACCAAAACTGAGGAACATTGGCGAGGCGTTGATAACTCAAATATACGGAGAGACCCTTACACCAGATCAGGAGGCTGCCGCCACGCTCAACGGGTGCCTGGCCAAAGGCGAGCATGACTAATCGCCCGCAAGCGGAATTGTTGCCCAAGTCATGTTGGCGATTTTCGTTGTCACATCGATAACGAGCCGGACATTGTCATTATTTGAAGCACGGACGGGATCGAGAAGTTGGTCAGCGCGGACATTCCACCGGGTGATAAGCGAATCATCTTCCAGCAAACAGAAGATCGGACTGGTTCGGCTCAGAGAACTATCCTTGATCACATAAGCTTGTTCTCTTTCATGTTTCGGAAGCCGCAAGCCATCAGCGAGCGTAAGTAGTCGATTATCAATATCTCCCTCCGTACCAAAGATAGAACCTGGCCTTCCTTTCCTCAAAAATAAAATATCTAACTCGCAAGTAAGACCGAGATTGGCCCTGATCAACGGCACGAAATGTAAATTTCCGATCCGTGTGACCGCATCCTGTTCCCGCCAAGGTTCAGGCCAGACTTCAGAAGGCCATTGCCATTTGGGCCAATCCGCCCAATCTGACAGGGCGCCGATCACGGTTGGCATCATGGAAACATTTGCCACGTTCCGGCGTCCTGTGCTGAATTTTGGCAAGCCCGGATGAGTACGAAAAAGCTGTAAGAGTTGAGCGTGTAAGATGCGGCGGATATTTTGTTTATCTTCAAGTCGAGACTGCTTTGCAGCCGACCTTAACGGCCCGTCGTAATAAAGCGTAAAGCGCATTAGTTCGATCCTTCGATCTGGCTCCGCTTCAAATGGGGACTCGAATTCGCAAGCTCGCGCCGGATTCATAGTGCATCCGACAGTACACGCCGACTATGGCGTGTTCCAAATGAAAATCCTGCTGAAAATCATGCTGGACGCCGTCGCCGGACTGCTCGCGCCCGCGCCGCAGATGCGCTACTAGTGATCCGATTTTACCCGCGGAGGTCAGAATCCTTGAAAACATGCTTAATTATTAACATATTCCGTGAGTGTCAACATTCACCTAATCCCCACTACGCGGCATGCCTGAAAACCGAAAAAGGCCTGAAATCATTGAGTGCTCCAACGCTCCCCGTTTCGAGTGTTTTTTCTATCCGGCTCAGATTACGTGATGTTCTTCGGCGACGAAGAACGCGGTGCGGGAATGGTCGATAAACTTGCGTTCGTCTTCCAGCGCGGCTGCGACTTCCTGGGTCGCCATCGCAGCCTCCAGCGCCTTCCAATCATCGAACCACAATTCCGCGACGCCGTCGAACGCAGGCTCGCGCGCCCCGAGCGCGCGATGAATCGTGTGGCTCTGAACGTACTTGCGGCAGCCTGGAATCCGGCCCGCGATCGGACCGTGGATGTCGCGCCAGTAGCGATGAAATTCCTCATTGCTGAGATGCGGCAGCTTGCTGATGCAATAAACGATCTTGACGATTGGCAATGGATGCTCCCAGTTAACCGTGAAAAAGAAAATGCCGGTTTGGCACAGTTTTAGCTAATCCCGGCCGCTGCGTACAGCGGCGGCTTCCTTAGCGGGCGTCGCGGGCTTGTGCCCCAACGCGCGCAACGCCCTGCGCGCTACGAAGTTGCGTGGCTCGATCTTCAACGCTTCCTCGTAATACGCAATCGCATTGGCGCCTCGCTCCAACCCCACGGCGCATCGCCCCATCGCGATCAGCAGCTCGATGCCGTCGGCGCCGAATTCACGCGCGCGCTTGAGCGCAGCGAACGCCTCCGCATATTTTTCCTGATTGGCAAGCGCAAAACCAAGTCCTAAAATCGCCTCCGCGTTCAGCGGGTCGAGTTCGAGCGCGTCGCGATACATCGACAACGCCCCGCGTCTGGCTCCCTTCTGATATAGATCGCGCGCGGCGGCGGCCATTCGGGCGCCCTCCTCGGTCCATCCCCGCGATTCGACTTCCACCGTGATCTCGCCGTGCGATACTTCCGCCTTGACGAGTTTCAGCTTGTCGCCGAGGTATTCGCGCAGCCGCTCGAGAACCGCATCGCCGTTGGTCTCCGGCGACTCGAGGAATGCCATCCCGACCGGGTCGCCGACGTGATCGTTTCGCCGGATCACGAGCGATCGCCGCGCGCGCATCTTTCTCGGTGGCTTCTGTCCGTCAGACGCGTTCATTGGGATCGAACAGTTTGCGATATTCGTCGAGCGCGAAGCGGTCCGTCATCCCGGCTATGTAGTCCGCCACCGCACGTGAAATCGGCTCGCCGTAGCGCTCCGCGCGCGCGACCACGTGCTCGGGCATCTGGCGCGGCTCGGTCATGTAGGTCTCGAAAAGCTGCGCCAGCACCCTGCCCGCCTTCTCGGTCATTCGGCTGACCCTGTAATGCCGATAGAGGCGATCGCGCATGACCTGCTTGATTTCCTCGACCTTCGCGCCCACCGCGGCGCCGAAAGACGCCAGCGCCCTCCCCGCTTGTCGCACGTCCTCGACGCTGCGGATCTTGTTGCGCTCCAGTTCGCCGGCGAGGTTGGTCATCAAATCGGTGGACATCGCGTCGATCATCCTGATGACCGTCTGATAGCGGATCACGCGCATCTCGGCCGCCGGGTCCGCGCCGCGCGCCGCTGCCGCCGATTCTCTGAACAGAGCAGACTGGTTAAGTTCGTCGACCGTCAGCATCTGCGCCTTCAATCCGTCGTCAACGTCATGCGCCAGGTACGCGATTTCGTCCGCCAGGTCGACGATTTGCGCCTCCAGGCATGGGTACGTGCTCACGTCAAACTCCTGCGCTGCCGGACGATCCTGGAAGTGGGAATGCTTGACGATTCCCTCCCGCACCTCGAAGCTCAGATTGAGTCCGCGAAAATTCGGGTAGCGGATCTCGATCCAGTCCACGGTGCGCAAGCTCTGCGCGTTGTGATCGAAGCCGCCGTACGGCGCCATCAGCTCGTTGAGCACTTTCTCCCCGGCGTGGCCGAACGGCGTATGCCCCAGGTCGTGCGCCAGCGCTACCGCCTCTGCAAGTTCCTCGTTGAGACCCAGCGCCCGCGCTACCGTGCGCGCAATTTGCGCGGCTTCGAGCGTATGCGTCAGCCGGGTGCGGTAGTAATCGCCCTCGTGATTGACAAAGACCTGGGTTTTGTATTCCAGGCGTCGAAACGCGGCCGAATGGATAACCCGGTCGCGGTCGCGCGCAAAGGCGGTGCGAATCCGATGCTCGGGTTCCGGGAAGCGGCGCCCGCGACTGGCCCGCGACGCCATCGCATACGGCGCCAGCGTCCGCGCCTCTATTTCCTCAAGTTCCTGCCTCGTGCGCAGCATCGCAGCCCTTATCCCGCGGTTGGGTTAAACATCCGAGATGCTACCACGCCATCGACGGCTCTCGAAGCGCCTCGGTCGACATCGGTAAACATGCTGCGGCCTTATGCCGCCGACGCTGGGCTCTTATAATCTGACCCGGGTTAGCTGACGTGTCTGGCATTGGAAACCACGGCGCCGTCCGCCGGATCGCTTTGACGATCGCAATGAGCGCGCTTTTCGCCGCCTGCTCGCTTTCCCGTCCCGTCCAACTCCCGAGTCCTCCACCTGCCCCCGTCGTGCCGCAGCCAACTCCGACGCCGCAGGTAGTCGGGATGGCGTCGTGGTACGGGCCGGGATTCCACGGTCACAAAACCTCGGACGGCTCGGTTTACGACCAGGAGGACCTTACCGCGGCCTCCGTCGCGTTTCCATTGGGGAGCCGCGTGATGGTCACGAATCTCGACAACGGCCGGTCCGTCGAAGTGACGATTACCGACCGCGGACCGTTCCTGAAGGGGCGCAAGATCGATCTCTCGCATAAGGCGGCGCGCATGATCGGGATGCTCGACCAGGGCACCGCGCGGGTTCGTATTTCGCTGATCAGCAAGCCGGCCGGCTCGCGCGAAGTTGGCGCGCCACTGCGCTACTTCGTTCAGGTAGGTTCATTTTCCGAACAACGCAACGCCGAGCAGCTGCGACGCAAATTGGCCGCCTCCTACTCCGACGTTCATGTCGATCGGCTTGATGCCGACCATCGCCGCTATTACCGTGTGCGGATGGGTGCTTTCGCGACTCGCTCCGCCGCCGAGGCGCGCGCGTCCGCCGCCGCTCGTTTTGGATTTCCAGTCGTGATCGTCACCGAATGACCAGCCGAGCCATCTACTTCACACGACGGCTCTGGTGGCCAATCTGCGCTGTCATCGCCCTGGTCCTTTTCTGGGGATGCGCCTACTCGCTGGTCAACGGCGACCGGATTAATTCGCAGCAGGCCGCAAAAATCGAGACCGGCATCCAGGTCGTTCGCCAGCTTCGCTTCAAGCAACCGGTCCCGCTCGTCGTCAAATCTCCCGACCAGGCCGAGGCCATGATGGAGGCCGACCTGATGCGCGACTACACCGACAACCAGCTCAAGGTCGACGCCGTCGCCGGCGCACTCACCGGTCTTTTTCCCGCGGGGATCGATCTCAAGGCCGCGTCGCTCAAGCTGCTCAAGAGCCAGGTGGCGGGCTTTTACGATCCGCACGGCAAGGAAATGGTTCTGGTCGAAGGCGGCGCCGATGTTGGCCTCTGGAACAGCGCGGCCCAGTTCATGATTCAGCGCGACGTCGTCGGCGAGATGCTGCTCGCGCACGAATTGACGCATGCGCTCCAGGATCAGAATTTTGATCTCGAATCGAGCCTCGACAAGGCCAAGGACGACGACGATCGCGCGCTCGCGCTCAAGTCTGTCGCGGAAGGAGATGCGACCATCGCCGGATTCGCTTACGTGGTGGGCAGGATGGACAACAGCGTCGCCGACACGCTCGTTGACAGTCTCAAGAAACTCCCGCAAGCGCTCGCCGCGCAGGCGCCCGGCACGCCCGAGGGCCTCAGCGTTCCACTCTTGTTCCAATATTCGGACGGCGTCCGCTTCGTCGCCGAGGCTTATCGCCGCGGTGGATGGCTTGGCGTCGATGCGCTCTATCGCAATCCGCCGCAGTCGAGCCACCAGATTCTGCATCCCGCGCTCTACTTCGACAGCCCCACGCCCCAGCCGCGAATCGAGCTCGCCGGGTACGACCGGATCATGAGCGGCTGGAAAAAAGCCGACGACGATACTTACGGCGAGCTGCTCCTGCGGGTGATCCTCGAGCGCAATCTGGGCAAACAATCCGGCGAAGTCGGACTCGCCTCGCGATGGACCGCGGACCGCATGATCATCCTGCAGCAGAGCGGCAGCGTGAACGTGATCTGGATGCTCGCGTTCAGCGACGAGCAGACTGCCGGCCATTTCGCCGCCGTCTATCAGGCTTTGCTCGATCGCTTGCTCGGCGCCTCCACCCCGCATCGCATCGATACCCGCTCGAAGGCAGTGCTGGTCGTGATCGGGCCGGGCGCGAATTATTTCGAGACTCTCGCGCCTGCCATTTGGAGCGCCAGCGCGATCGAATCAGGCGGCGCCGCCGCGCGTATCAAGACCTCCGCCGCGGCTGCCGCTCAATAGGGCTCCGCCCTACCCTACGTCGCCCAGACTGAACCCCAGCGCCAGCATTTTCCTGACCGCCGCCCGCGCGCCTTCCGATTCCCGGCTCGCCAGCGACGGATCGCGCCGGATCCAGTCGTCAGCCAGCTTGCGCGCGCGTTCGATCGTGCGATGGTCGCGAATCAGATGAACGAAGCGCAGCGGCAGCGCCCCGGTCTGCCGCGCGCCGAGCAAATCGCCCGGACCGCGCAGCCGCAAGTCGGCCTCCGCGACCTCCGCGCCCGTCATGCTCTCGCGCATGACCGCGAGGCGCTCCAGCGCCGGTTCGTCCGCGTCGCTCGACGCCACCAGGCAGCATCGCGACGGCTTCTCGCCGCGCCCCACCCTGCCGCGCAGCTGATGCAATTGCGCCAGGCCGTAGCGTTCCGCCGCGACCACCACGATTATCGTCGCCTCCGGCACGTCGATTCCCACTTCTACCACCGTCGTGCAGACCAGTACGTTGATCGCGCCGTCGCGAAATTCACGCATCGCGCGATCCTTTTCCGAGGTCACCATCCGTCCGTGCATCGTGCCGATTCTCGCGCCGTGCAACACCCCCTTCTTAAGCCGCGCCGCCGTGGCGGATACCGACTTGGCTTCGTCTTCGTCGCCCTCGATAAACGGCACGACGTAGTACGCGCGTCCACCGCCGTCGATCTCGGCGCGCAGCTCCTCATGCACGCGCGCGATATCGTCCTCAGTGTGAATCTCGGTCGCGATCGGCGTCCGCCCCGCCGGCAGCTCGTCGAGAAATGATACGTCGAGATTTGCGAACAGGCTCATCGCCAGGCTTCTCGGGATCGGCGTCGCCGTCATCATCAGCAGATTCGCCTTCGGCCCCAATGCTTTCATCTTCGCGCGATCGAAAACGCCGAATCGATGCTGCTCATCGATCACGCCGAGCGCGAGGCCGCGCATTCGCACCCGCTCCTGTATCAGCGCATGCGTTCCGAACACGACGCCGGTTTCGCCGGTTGAAAGTTCGCGCAAAATCTCGCTGCGTGCCGCACCGGTCACGCTCCCCGTGAGGATCGCACTCTTTACTCCGAGCCGCCCGCACACGCGCGCGAATCCCCGGTAATGCTGCTCGGCGAGCAGTTCCGTCGGCGCCATCATCGCCGCCTGATGCCCGCATTCGACCGCCCGGATCATCGCCCAGAACGCAACAATCGTCTTGCCGCTGCCGACGTCGCCCATCAGCATCCGGTTCATCTGGTTCGGCCGCGCCAGATCGGCGCCGATTTCCTCTATCGCGCGCGATTGCGACCCGGTCAGCACAAACGGCAGATCCTCCGTCATCCTCGCGCTGAGGCTCCTGAAGCCAGCGAGCGCTATTCCGCTGCGGCGCGCGCTGCGGATGCGTTCAATCGAAAGCGCCAGCTCGAACGCGAACAGTTCATCGAATGCGAGCGCCAGATGGCCGCGCGATTCTCCGTTGGCCAGGGCATCGAAGTCGGCATCGGGCGGCGGATCGTGAATGTAGCCGAGTGCGTCGCGAACCGCCGGAACTTCGCTGCGCACTTCGTCGGGGATCGCTCCGCGGATCGAGCTGCCCGTCTCGGCCAGCGCGCGCGCCACCAGACTCGCGAACAGCCGTTGCCCGACTATCGAAGGGACACGGTAAACCGGGCGGATCGCCTTCGGCTCACCATCCGACAGCGGATGCAACTCTGGTTGCACTATCTCGATTCCGCCGTCGAGTCCCGCCGCCACTCGCCCGCGAACCAACACACGCTCGCCGCCCGGAAGATAGCCGCGCATGTAAGCGGGCAGGTTGAACCACACGACCCGAATCCGCATCTCGCCCACGGTGAGCCATCCCGACGCGAGCCGGCGCCACCGCGAGCCGCGCATCGGCCGCTCGGAAATCTTGCCGAGGTCGCCTTCGACGACGACGATGTTCCCGGCGCGCAGATCATCAGGCGGCGTCCGCTCGCGCCAATCCTGGTAACGCGCCGGCAAATGAAAAACGAGATCGCCTGCCGTCACGATCCCGCGCGCTTCCAGAGCCGCCGCGCGCTTGGGACCGATCCCCGCCATCGCGGCAAGCGGGCTATCGATCTGAAGCGCCCCGCGCTTGTGCCCTAGTACCGCTTCTGACAAGCCGTCAGGCCGCATCTTTTCCTAACATTGAGTGCAGGGGTCACCCCTGCCGATGGTAATCCTGCAGCGCGCGCACCTCGAGCGGCTCGTGCTTCAGTGCGAAGATTCCTTCGACCGCCGCCTTCGCCCCCGCCATCGTCGTGAAATACGGCAGCCGAAGCTCCAGCGCGGTGCGCCGAATCGAGAACGAATCCTTCGTGCCGCTCGCGTCCGGCGTGTTGACGACCATCGCAACCCGCCCATCCTTCATCGCGTCCACTATATGCGGGCTGCCTTCGAGCACCTTGTTGACGCGTTCGCAATCGAGTCCGAGATTTTGAATATGCTTCGCGGTCCCGCGCGTCCCGATCAGACCGAATCCCATCGCAGCGAGCCCGCGCGCTATCGGCTCTAGGTATCGCTTGTCTTCGTCGCGGACGCTGATGAACACCCGCCCGGCGTCGGGCAGATTAGACGACGCAGCCAGCTCCGCCTTGGCAAACGCCATCGCGAACGTCGTGTCGATTCCCATCACTTCACCGGTCGATTTCATCTCCGGTCCCAGAATCGTATCGACGCCCGGGAATCGCCCGAACGGAAACACCGACTCCTTGACCGCAACGTGAGTCGGCACGCGTTCCGTGGTGAAACCAATTTCGCCGAGCTTCTTCCCCGCCATCACCAGCGCGGCATACTTTGCCAGGGGCACGCCGATCGCCTTGCTGACGAACGGAATCGTGCGCGACGCGCGCGGATTGACTTCCAGGATAAAAACTTCGCCTTCGTAAATCGCGTACTGGATATTGATCAACCCGATCACGCCGAGTTCGCGCGCTAGCATTTTGGTCTGCGCGATCAGCTGCTGCTGGATCGCGGCGCTCAGCGTGGTCGGCGGGATCGCGCACGCGCTGTCGCCCGAATGAATCCCGGCGTGCTCGACGTGCTCCATTATTCCGCCGATCACGACCGTCTCGCCGTCGGCGATCGCGTCCACGTCCACTTCGATAGCGCCTTGCAGATAGCGATCGATCAACAGCGGATGCCGCTCGGAGGCTTGTAGAGCCTGCGTCACGTATCGGCGCAGCTCCTCTTCGTTCGGGATCACCTCCATCGCGCGCCCGCCCAGCACGTACGACGGCCGGATCAGCACCGGGTAGCCGACCTTGGATGCGCCCGCGATCGCATCCTCCAGCCCGCGCGCCAACACGCCCTCGGGCTGGCGCAGCCCCAGCTGCGTCACCATCGCGTTGAATCGCTCGCGATCCTCGGCGCGGTCTATCGCATCGGGACTCGTCCCCAGAATCGGCACGCCCGCCCGCTCCAGCGGCACCGCGAGCTTGAGCGGTGTCTGCCCGCCGAACTGCACGATCACGCCGACCGGCTTCTCGCGCTCCGCGATCGCCATCACGTCCTCGAACGTCAGCGGCTCGAAGTACAGACGATCCGAGATGTCGTAATCGGTCGAGACAGTCTCGGGGTTGCAGTTCACCATGATCGTTTCGAAGCCGCCCTCTTTGAGCGCCATGCTTGCGTGCACGCAGCAGTAGTCAAACTCGATACCCTGTCCTATGCGGTTCGGCCCGCCGCCCAAAATGATCACTTTCTTGCGCGCGGTCGGCGGCGCCTCGTCCTCGCCTTCGTAAGTCGAGTAGAGGTACGGCGTGAACGCCTCGAATTCCGCGCCGCAGGTGTCCACCGATTTGAAAACCGGAAGTACTCCCGCCTGGCGCCGCGCCGACGCCACCGCAGCTTCATCGATTCCGCGCAGTTCCGCGATTCGCCGATCGGAAAATCCCATCGGCTTGAACTCCCGGAAATATGCCGCGCCAAGCGGCTCGCGCGCGACGCGCTTTTCCTCCGCCACCAGATCCGCGACTGCGTCGATAAACCACGGATCGATCTTGCTCAACTGGTAAACTTCCGCCCGCGTTATTCCCAGCCGCAAAGCGTCCGCCAGATGGTACAGGCGATGGCTGCTGGCGATCCCGACTTGAGCGCGGATCTGCGCCGTCGCATGACCGCTCGGCGGCTGTGGGAGCCCGCTCTCCAGCCCGTGCGAGCCTATTTCGAGCGAGCGCAGCGCCTTCTGCAGCGACTCCTTGAAGGTCCGCCCGATCGCCATCGCCTCGCCGACCGACTTCATCTGCGGCCCCAGCTCGTCGGCCGCGCCGCGAAACTTCTCGAACGTGAAGCGCGGAATCTTGGTGACCACGTAGTCGATCGTCGGCTCGAAGCACGACGGCGTCATGCGCGTGATGTCGTTGGGAATCTCGTCGAGCCGGTAGCCCACCGCCAGCCGCGCCGCGATCTTGGCGATTGGAAATCCGGTGGCCTTCGACGCCAGCGCCGAACTGCGCGACACGCGCGGATTCATCTCGATCACGACCATCCGTCCGGTCCTGGGTTCGATCGCAAACTGGATGTTCGATCCGCCGGTATCGACGCCGATTTCGCGGATGATGCGAATCGCCGCGTCGCGCATGATCTGGTATTCCTTGTCGGTCAGCGTCTGCGCGGGCGCCACCGTTATCGAATCGCCGGTGTGCACGCCCATCGGATCCAGATTTTCGATCGAGCAGATGATCACGACGTTGTCCGCCGTGTCGCGCATCACCTCGAGCTCGAATTCCTTCCATCCTTCGACCGATTGCTCGATCAGCACTTCGTGGCTCGGCGATTGTTCAAGCCCGTACGCCACCTTGGCGCGATAGTCGTCGAGTTCGCGGGCGATCGAGCCTCCCGTTCCGCCCAGCGTTCGCGACGGCCGGATGATCACCGGCAGGCCAAGCTCGCCCAGCACCGCGTCGGCGTCGGCCGACGAACGCGCAATGGCGGAACGCGGCACCTCGAGCCCGATTTTCAGCATCGCCTGCTTGAACAGGTCGCGATCCTCGGCCTTCTTGATCGCGCCGAGCTTCGCCCCGATAAGTTCGCACTTGAATCGATCGAGTACGCCCGCCTCGGCAAGCTCGATCGCCAGGTTCAGCGCGGTCTGCCCGCCGACCGTCGGCAGGATCGCGTCGGGCCGTTCGCGCTCGATGATCTTCGTCAGCACCGCCAGCGTCATCGGCTCTACATAGGTGCGATCCGCCAGGTCCGGGTCGGTCATTATCGTCGCCGGATTCGAATTGACCAGGACCAGCCGCAGCCCTTCCTCGCGCAGCGCCTTGACCGCCTGCGTGCCCGAGTAATCGAACTCGCACGCCTGCCCGATGACGATTGGCCCCGAGCCAATCAGCAACACCGATTTCAAATCTTTACGAAGCGGCAACTTGGTTGTCCCAATATCTCGAAGCTGGATCGAGTCGATGCGTTGATCGGGTCATTGCGCCGATGCCTCGGCGGCAAGGATTCGGTCCAGCGCCTGCGCGCCGTAACGCGGGAACGCTTCGACCAGTTTTTTGAATCGCGCAAACAGGTAGCTCGAATCGTGCGGCCCCGGCGAGGCCTCGGGATGGTACTGCACGGAAAAGAACGGCACTCCGGTTCCCTGCAGGCCTTCGACAGTGTTGTCGTTGAGGTTCAGATGCGAAAGCGTCGCGCGTCTTCTCAACGACTCGTCATCGACGGCGAAGCCGTGGTTCTGCGCCGTGATCTCGACGCGCCGGGTGCGCAAGTCCATCACCGGATGATTGGCGCCATGATGCCCGAAGTCGAGCTTGTAAGTCTTGCCGCCCAGCGCCAGCCCGATCAACTGATGGCCAAGGCAGATGCCGAACACCGGCTTCTTGCCGAGCACGCCCGCGATGGCTTTGTAAGCGTACGGCAGCGCCGCAGGGTCGCCCGGCCCGTTCGACAGGAAAATTCCGTCGGGGTTCTGCGCGAGGATCTCGTCGGCACTCGAGGTCGCCGGGATCACCTTCACGCGAAAGCCGGTCGCGACCAGCCGGCGCAATATGTTCAGCTTGATCCCGTAGTCGAGCGCGACAATCGTGGGCGCATCGCGCATCGCTTCGTGGCTCATGCGGACGTGGCCGCTTCCCAATTTCCAATCGCCGAAGTCCCAATCGTAAGCCTCGGTGGAGGTGACCTCTTTCACGAGATCGCGGCCGATCATTCCCGGCGACGCCTTGGCCTTGCGCACCAGCGAGTCGGCGTCCAGATCGACGCTCGAAATCACCGCTTCCTGCGCGCCGCGCGTGCGCAAATGTCGGACCAGCGCGCGCGTGTCGATACCTTCGATACCGACCACGCCTGCCTCTTCCAGGTACTTTCCAAGCGCCATCTCCGAGCGCCAGTTCGACGGCCGCTCCCAGTATTCCTTGACGATGAAACCCTCGACGTACACGCGCCGCGACTCTGCATCCTCGGCGTTGATTCCGACGTTGCCGATTTCCGGATAAGTCATGCAGACCAGCTGGCCCTTGTACGACGGGTCGGTCAGCACTTCCTGGTAGCCGGTCATCGCGGTGTTGAAGACCGCTTCGCCCACGGTCTCACCCACCGCGCCGAATGCGCGGCCGCGGAAAATTCGCCCGTCGGCCAGCGCCAGTATCGCTTCGCGCCCTTTGCTCATCGATCCGCTACGCCTTCCTTCCGTCGAAAACGATTTCGCCCGCAACGATAGTCAGCACCGCCCTGCCCTTCAGCCGCATCCCCGCGAACGGAGTGTTGCGGCTCTTTGACAGGAATTTTTCCGGCGCAACGGTCCACTCGAGGTTGGGATCAATCACCGTGATGTCCGCGACCGCGCCAACCGCAAGCGTGCCTGCCTCCAGCCGCAGCAGCGCCGCGGGATTGAGCGACATCATCTCGACCAGGCGCGCCGGTTCGATCAGGGATCGATGCACCAGGCCGAGCGCAAGTCCGAGCGAGGTCTCGAGACCCACGACTCCGTTCGCCGCGTGCGCGAATAGCTCGGCTGCGTCGCGCTCGAGATGCCCGGCCTGGCGCCCCGGACCGAAAAAGGCGCCGAGTTGCTCCATCCGCTTCGATTTCGGATCGTGCGGCGCATGGTCGGTCGCGATCATGTCAACGGTGCCATCGCGAATCGCCGCATGGAGCGCTTCGACGTCGTCGCGATTGCGAAGCGGAGGGTTCATCTTCGCGTTCGGCCCCCAGGTCAGCGCGGCGCTTTCGTCCAACGTGAAATGATGCGGCGTCACCTCGCAGGTGACTTGCGCGCCACGTTGGCGAGCGGCGCGGATGAGTTCGAGCGACTCGGCGGTCGATACGTGCGCGACGTGAACCGCCGCGCCCGAGCCGATCGCGATCGCGAGATCGCGGCGCACGCGATTCGGTTCCGCCGAATGCACATAGCCGCTGACGCCCAAATGCTCGGCTACCGCGCCGGCGTTCACCGCTCCACCGCATGACAACGCGCGATCCTCTTCATGGAGCGCGACCGCATATCCAAGCCGCATGGTTTCATCCAACGCGCGCGACAGGACGCCGGCATCGTCGATCGGAATCCCATCGTCGGAAAACAGTCGCGCACCCGCATCGACCATTGCGGCGAAATCCACCGGCTCGATTCCGCCAAGCCCGTGCGTGACCGCCGAAACCGGCGCCAGCCGCGTGCAATGGGCTTGCGCGGCGCGCTCGAGCATGTAGCGCGTAATGGCAGGACAGTCGTTGACCGGCGAGGTATTCGCCATGGCGGCCACGGTCGTAAAACCACCGGCGGCCGCCGCGCGCAAGCCGGTCAGGATCGTTTCCTTTTCAGGGAAGCCGGGGTCGCGCAAATGTACATGCGGGTCGATCAGGCCGGGCACGATCCACCATCCGCTCGCGTCGACTATACTTGCATCGTCCAAATTCATCCGAGTCCCGGTCCGCTCCACCGCCGCAATCTCGCCGTCGCGCACCAGTAAGTCATACTGGCCGTCGAGTGCGCTAACGGGATCGAGCACCCGCCCGCCTCTGAGCAGGATTGAGTTCAATGCGCCGCCTCGGGCTCTTTCAGCGGTTCGACGATTGAATAGATCATTACGCGATCGTGCGATTTGCTCTCCGCGCCGGCCGCGGCGAAGCGCACCTGCACGCGCTCGCCGCGCGAGGTCGGAATATTCTTGCCGACATAGTTTGGCCGAATCGGAACGGCGCGATGCCCGCGATCGATCAACACCGCCAGTTTGACCGCGGCCGGACGCCCGCGCTGCCAGATCGTCGCCATCGCGCGTTGCACGGTCCAGCCGCTGTTAATCACGTCATCGACAAGAATTATCGTGCGGTCTTCGACGCTGAAATCCTCGGCGCCGTCGATCGGATGCAACGCGTCAGCCGGCTTGTACGCATCGAGCGCCGCGCACGGAGCAAGAACTCCGGTCTTCGCTCCAATCAGGTCGCGCAGCCGAAGCGCAAGCATCGCGCCGTGACTGACGACACCCACAATCGACACTGCGGGCATATCGTGAACGTCGGCAATCACCTGGTCGGCGAGCGATTCGATCGCACCGACTACTTCCTCTTCATTCATGATTTCGCGCTGCGGACCGCGCCGGTACGGCTCGTAGCCGGCCTCTTCGGCCTGCTTGCGGCTCTCGAATACGGCCAGCGAGCCTTCTTCGATCCATTGGCGGACATAGCCTTGCTGGTTTTCGTCGAAGCGATAGTAGCGATGCGTTCGCGCATGACCGACGTATTCGGTCTTCAGTTCGCGCTCGCAGAAGCCGCACTTCAGCGCGAGCACGGTGGTATCGATACTGCGCCCGAGCGTGAATCGCGGCGCCAGGTAGGCGCCCTCGAATCGCGTGACGCAGTTCGGATTGGAGCATCGCGGCAGCGGCTCGGTCTTGAAGCGAATCGCCTCGGCTATCGGCCGCGGACCGGTGGATGCGCCGGCGGCTTTCTCCATCAGCAATGAGATCAACGCCATTCGGACCGGCACGCCGGCCGCGGCCTGCTCGAAATAAACCGCACGCGGATCGGCATCGAGCTCGTACGCCAGCTCGCCGAGGCGCGGCAGCGGATGCATCACGACGGCTTCCTGCGTGCGGCTGGTGCGCAGCGCGCGCGCGTCGAAGCGGACATACTCCCCGGCGCCGGCCTCCTTTCCCGACATGCGCTCCTTCTGCAGGCGCGTGACGTAGAATGCATCGAGCGCGGCCGGAGGCTCGGCCACCGGGATTTGTCGAAGCGCGCCGTCGCCGGTAAAAAGCGCCATCTGATGCGGCGCGCTGGGAGTCAGATAGAGAGCGTCGAGGCCGCCCGCCAACGACTTGAGCTCATCCATCGTGACGGTCGACAAGCTGTAGTTGCGCTCGGTGGCAAGCCGCTCGAGGACGTAATCCGGAACGTCCATGCCGCTGGTCGGCACGGCGACGATGTTCGCGCCGAAACGCGCGAGCGCGTAGATCAGCGAATGCACAGTGCGGCCGAACTTCAAGTCGCCGCATAGCGCGACCGTGAGTCCCTTCAGATGGCCCTTCTTTTTGCGCAGAATGTAGAGATCGCAAAGCGTCTGCGAGGGATGCTCGCGGCTGCCGTCGCCCGCGTTCAGCACCGGGCATGGCGCATACTCCGCGGCCACGCGGGCCGCGCCGTCGTGCGGATGGCGCAGCACGATCAGGTCGGCGTAGCCGGCGACGACGCGCACGGTATCGGCCAGGCTCTCACCCTTGGCGGCGGAGCTCGCGTGCATATCGGCCGAGCTGATCACGGAGCCGCCGAGGCGATGCATCGACGACTCGAAGCTGAGCCGCGTGCGCGTCGAGGGTTCGTAGAACAGCGTCGCCATGATCAGCCCGGCGGCTGTAGTGATCTGCTCGCCGCGCTCGAGCTGGGCGGCAAAGCCGTCGGCGAGCGCAAACACGCGTTCGATGTCCGAGGTTTCGAGGTCCTCGATCGAAACGACGTCAAATTTTGCCAGCCGTGACATTGTATCGTTCGTCCTTCAGCGCGCGCGGGGGTTCGACCTCATCTTGCGTTGCCAACCACGACCGCGTCCGCGCCGTCGATTTCAGCCAGCCGCACAAAAACGCGCTGGCCCGGCGGAGCCTGGATATTCTTGCCCACGTAGTCGGCGCGAATCGGAAGCTCGCGCTCTCCGCGATCGACCAGAACGGCGAGCTGCACCGATTCCGCGCGGCCGAGATCGGAGATCGCATCGAGCGCGGCGCGCACGGTTCGCCCGGTGTACAGCACGTCGTCAACCAGCACGACCCGCTTGGCGTCGAGGGAAAAAGGAATGTCGCGGCCGATTAGCCGGGGATCGCCGGGCAAGCCCTTGCCGTCATCGCGGTACGAAGAAATGTCCAGCGTACCGACGGGGACCGCGCGCCTGCCATTGGCGCGCAACTCGGCGGCGATCCGTTCGGCGAGCGTGGCGCCGCGCCGGACGATTCCCACCAGCACGATATTGTCCGCGCCGCCGTTGCGCTCGGCTATCTCCATCGCGATCCGCTTGAGCGAGCGCCCGAGCTGAGCGGCGTCGAGTGCGACATTGGGCGCGGCGCTCATCGCGACGCCCAAAAAAAATCCCGGCTGCAAAAACAGCCGGGTCCGGAAATGTACACTTTCATCGTCGTCCCTTTTCGCTATCTCAGTAGCGGGTTAAAGGTGACTAGAATTTACGATCGCGAAGGATGCGCGTCAACCCCGCGCTCAATCCCGCTCCACATCCCGGCGAGAGTCATGCGCCGCCCTTGCGCTCGAGTTTTTTTAAGCGTTGATCCTGGTCGCGGGTCTGAACCGTGATCCGGTCATCGAAGCGGTCGAACTTGCGCGCGAGATTGGCCAGCGATTTGCTGGTTTGCCTGAGCTCGGCGCCGAGTTTCTTCGCGGCCATTTCCGCGGACGCCGCTATTTCCCGCTTGAGAATCCTGGTCGTCTCGCTCCTTGAGTCCGCCGCCTGCGTGCCGGTGGACGCCACTGCGCGGGCGGCTTCTTCGCGGAACTCGACGGCGCGTGCGGCGAACTCGCCGCGCAGGCCCTTCTCAGCGCCGAGCAGCTCGTCGCGGAACTCGATGCGCGCCTTGCCAAGCGCCTCGCCGATGCGCACGATCTCGGCGCCGAGATCGTCGCGCGTCGCGACGATACCGCGGCGATTTTCGGCAATCTGCTCGGACAGGAAGCGAATCTGCCCGCCGACCTCCGCGAACTGTTCGAAGATCTCATCGCGCAGCGTGTCCATGCGTCCGCCGAAGCCCGAGACTGCCTCGATCACAAGATCGAAGCGGGCGCCCAGCTCCTCGAGGATCGCGCCAATCCGGTTTACCGCTTCGTCCGCCACCTGATGCTCCCTTTTCGGATCTCCGGTCAGTGCACGATCATCCCGACTCGATCCCACCTGATGTACTCGAACCACAAGAGGATGTCGCTCAGCATCGAGGCGCCATCCGCCTTCTCCTCATTCCAGGGCAGGTAGATGATTGTGGCGCGCCCTTCGACGTCGTTGAGATCGACGAAGCCCCAGAAACGGCTGTCGTAGCTGCGATCGCGATTATCGCCCATCATGAATAGCTTGCCGGGCGGGACAGTTACGGGTCCGAAGTTGTCGCGCGGCGAGACCGGCGATCGATCCTGCGGGGAAACCTCCCAGTGCCGATGCGGGTCGGGCATCTCGGAACCGTTGAGCCAGACGACGCCGTTCTTCACCGCAATCGTGTCGCCGGCGACGCCGATCACGCGCTTGATGAAATCCTTGGTGCGATCGGGCGGGAAGACGAACACTACGACGTCGCCGCGATGCACCGGCGCGAGATGAAAAACATAGTCGCCCAACGGCAGGCCGGGAATCTCGAGGCCGAGAAGCGAGTCCGGCATCCGCAGTCCGTAAACAATCTTGTTGACCAGTATATGGTCGCCGATGAGCAACGTCGGTTCCATCGAGCCCGACGGAATTTTGTACGCTTGCACGAAGAACGTGCGGATGAAGATCGCGAGCACGAGCGCGATGAACATCGCCTCGCCATACTCGCGCGTGACGGACTTCTGCGCCGGCGCGTGATTGGCGGTCTCGGCGGCGTTTTGCGGCTGAGCTTTGGAAATGTTGCGCGCTGTTTCGGCCACGATTGCCCTACTCCCCGACCTTGAGCAGGGCCAGGAAAGCCTCTTGCGGAATCTCGACCCGCCCGACCTGCTTCATCCGCTTCTTGCCTTCCTTTTGCTTCTCGAGCAGCTTTCGTTTTCGCGTGATGTCGCCGCCGTAGCACTTGGCGGTGACGTTCTTGCGCAGCGCCTTCACGGATTCCCGCGCGATAATCTTGGAACCGATCCCGGCTTGAATCGCGACTTCGAACATCTGGCGTGGAATCAGTTCGCGCATCTTTTCGCATAACGCCCGGCCCCGTTCGTAGGACTTGTCGCGATGCACGATAATCGAAAGCGCGTCCACCACCTCGCCGTTAATTCGAATGTCCAATTTAACCAGAGGCCCGGCACGGAAGTCCAGAAACTCGTAGTCCAACGACGCGTAGCCACGGCTCACCGATTTCAGCCGATCGTAAAAATCGAAGACGATCTCCGCAAGCGGCAATTCGTAGTGCAGGATCACGCGCTTTTCACCGAGGAAACGCAGATCGCGCTGGATGCCGCGCCGGTCTTCGCACAGCTTCATCACCGCGCCGAGGTACTCCTCGGGCATGTGGATAGAAGTGAGGATGAACGGCTCCTCGATCGCCTCGATCGTGTTCTCATCGGGCAGATGCGCGGGATTGTCCACCGTCATCAGCTCGCCCGAAACCGTGCGCACCTGGTAGGCGACCGTCGGCGCGGTCACGATCAGGTTGATTCCGAATTCGCGCTCCAGGCGCTCCTGCGCGATTTCCATGTGCAGCAAGCCCAGGAACCCTGCGCGAAAGCCGAAGCCCAGCGCCTGCGAGGTCTCGGGTTCGCAGATGAGGCTCGCGTCGTTGAGCCGCAGCTTTTCGATCGCGTCGCGCAGCGCGCCGTACTGATTCGCCTCGGTCGGATACAGGCCCGCGAACACCATCGGCTTCAACTCCTTGAAGCCTGGCAGCGGCGCCGCCGCGGGATTGTCCGCATCGGTAATCGTATCGCCCACCCGCATGTCCGCGACGGTTTTGATCCCCGCCACGACAAACCCGACCTCGCCCGGGCCGAGCGCGTCGGTGGGCCGTTCGTGCGGCGTGAAATGCCCCAGGCGCATCACTTCGCCCAGCTTGTCGGTGCCCATCAGCCGAACTTTCATCCCGACGTGGATTTCGCCGCCGAAGACGCGGATCAATCCGATCACGCCCTCGTACACGTCGTACCAACTGTCGAAGATGAGCGCGCGAACCGCGTCCTCGCCGGTGCTTTTCGGCGCCGGTATTCGCGCGACGATCGCTTCGAGCACATCGTCGATCCCCACGCCCTCCTTGGCGCTGGTAAGAATCGCCTCGGAGGCATCCAGCCCGATGATTTCCTCGATTTGATGCCGGGTGCGCTCGACATCCGCGCTCGGCAGATCGATTTTGTTGATCACCGGAATAATTTCGAGCCCGTGATCGAGCGCGAGATAAACGTTGGCGAGCGTTTGCGCCTCCACGCCCTGGCTCGCATCGACCACCAGCAGCGCACCCTCGCACGCGGCCAGGCTGCGCGAAACTTCGTAGGCGAAATCGACGTGACCGGGCGTATCGATCAGGTTCAGCACGTAGCCTTTTCCGTCTTTGGCCGTGTAATTCAGCCGCACCGAGCGCGCCTTGATCGTGATTCCGCGCTCGCGCTCGAGGTCCATCGAGTCCAGAAACTGATCCTTCGACTCGCGCATCGTGAGCGCACCGGTGCGCTCGAGGATTCGATCGGCCAGCGTGGACTTGCCGTGATCGATATGCGCGATGATCGAAAAATTGCGAATCAAGGCGGCTTCGGTCATTTCAACTCGGGCGCGCGCGCTGCTGCTTGAAATATTTGAACGTCTCTTCGAGTCCGTCCGCGAGCTTCTTTTCGGGGCGCCAGCCAAGCTCCCGCCCGGCGCGCGCCGGCGATATGACCGAGCGCTTCTGCTCGCCCGGACGCGCCGCCGCGTGCTCCGCCCGGGTCGGGAAATCCGCGATGCCAGCGAGCGTCGAATAAAGATCGTTCACGTTGGTCTCGATACCGGTGCCGATGTTGATCGCGGTTCCCGACGCGCTCGATTTCGCCGCCGCGACCACCGCCCGCACCACGTCGCCGACGTAAACGTAGTCGCGCGTCTGCGTGCCGTCGCCGTAAATCGTCACCGGCGTGCCGTCGAGGATTCGTCCGCAGAAGATCGCAACCACCCCGGCTTCGCCGTGCGGGTCCTGGCGCGGGCCGTAAACGTTGCCGAAGCGCAGCGCCAGGTAGTCGATTCCATACTCGGCCTGGTAAAAAAACAGATAGGCTTCGGTCGCCAGCTTCGCGACGCCGTAGGGACTTACCGGCCGGCGCGGATGCTCTTCACTGCACGGGAATTCGTCCTGCTCGCCGTAAATCGCGCCGCCGGTCGAAGCAAAGACCACCCGCTTCAGGCCGTGGCGGCGTGCCGATTCGATCAGGTTGAGAAATCCCACCAGGTTCACTTGCGCGTCGAACGCAGGATCGGCGACCGAACGCCGCACGTCCATCTGCGCCGCGAGATGGAAGATAATCTCGGGGCGCGCCCGCTCGACGACGGACCCAACCGCCGCGGCGTCGCGCAGATCGGTCTGATAGAGCGTGGCTTTCGCGTTCACCTGGTTGCGCTTGCCGGTGGAAAGATCGTCCAGCACCGACACCTCGCCCGCGCCCGACGCGACCAGCGCATCCACCGTGTGCGAGCCGATAAAGCCGGCGCCGCCGGTCACCATAATTCTCATTGTAGCGTCCTTGTCCTAAACCGGGTGGCGTCCGACCGAGTAGTACCGCACCTCGAGCGCCTTCATCAGATCTGGATCATACAGGTTCCGGCCGTCGAATATCACCGGCTGTTTGAGCTCGGCCTTGATGCGCTGAAAGTTGGGATGCCGGAACTCGTTCCACTCGGTCAGAATCAGCAGCGCGTCGGCGCCCTTGAGCGCCTCGTAGTTGGTTTTGTGGTAGGTGACGCGATCGCCAAAAATCTTGCGCGCATTTTCCAGCGCTTCAGGGTCGTGCACCCGGCATTTCGCGCCCGCCTGCAGCAGTTCCTCGATCACCACCAGCGCTGGCGCTTCACGCATGTCGTCGGTACGCGGCTTGAAGGCAAGCCCCCAAATCGCAAACGCGCGGCCGCTCAGATTTTCTCCAAAATGCTGCTTCACGCGCGCCGGAATCAGCCGCTTCTGCCGGGAATTCACCGCTTCCGCCGCGCGCAATAGCGCGAAATCAAGGTTGTACTCGCTGCCGGTATGAATCATCGCCCGCACGTCTTTGGGAAAGCATGAGCCGCCATAACCGACACCGGGAAACAGGAACGACGGGCCGATGCGCTTGTCGGAGCCCAGTCCGCGCCGGACCGCATTGATGTCGGCGCCCACCGCGTCGCACAGATTCGCCATCTCGTTGATGAACGAGATGCGCATCGCGAGCATCGCGTTGGACGCATACTTGGTCAGCTCCGCCGAGCGCGGATCCATCACCAGGATCGGATTGTCGGTGCGCACGAACGGGTTGTGAATTTCCTTGAGGATAGCCGTCGCCTGCTCGCTCAGGCTTCCGATCACGACCCGGTCCGGCCGCATGAAATCTTCTATCGCGGAGCCTTCCTTGAGAAACTCCGGGACCGAGCACACGTCGGCGCGATGCTTGGCGAAGCGGCCGACGATTTCCCGCACCCGGTCGCTGGTGCCGACCGGTACGGTGCTCTTGATCACCACGATGTGATAGCCGGTGATCGCTTTTGCGATATCCTCGGCCGCCTGGAAAATCGCCGTCAAGTCCGCCGCGCCCGACGCGCTCATCGGAGTGCCCACGGCGATATACGAGACCATCGATTGCTTGACCGCTTCACCGACGTCGGTGGTGAAATGAATCCGGCCTTCCTTCAAATTGCGGCGCACCAGTTCTTCGAGGCCCGGCTCATAGATCGGAATCCTGCCCTCGCAAAGGCCGGCGATTCGATCCTTGTCGATGTCAACGCAGAATACTTCGTTGCCGCTTTCCGCATAGCAGGTGCCGCTCACCAACCCGACATATCCGCTCCCCACGACTGCGATGTTCATCGATAGCCCCTAGAATTCTTCCTTGATTACGTAGATCGGCTTTCCCTGCGATTCGTGATAGGTCCGCGCGAGCATCTCGCCCAGCAGTCCGATACTCACAAACTGTACTCCGACGACTACCAGCAAAACCGCCAATAGCAACGCCGGCCGATTACCCAGTTCGCGTCCCAGTAGTATCTTCTCCAGCACCAGGATGAACGTCCACAGACCGCCGAGTCCGCCCAGCACGATCCCGATCAGGCCGAACACTTGTATCGGCGCGGTGGAATAGCCCGACAGAAATTTTACCGTAATTAGGTCGAGCAGCGTGCGCACGATGCGCCACAGTCCATACTTCGAGGTGCCCGCACGGCGCGGCCTAAATCCGACTTCGACTTCCGCGATTCGCGCGCCCTGCTCCGCCGCAATCGCCGGGACAAATCGATGCATCTCGCCGTAGAGCTGCAAACTGCGCGCAAGCTCCCGCCGGTAGGCCTTGAAGGTGCATCCGTAGTCGTGAAGCTTGACGCCGGTCATCGCCGAAATCAGCGAATTTGCCGCCAATGAAGGCAGCCGGCGCGTAAACCGCTCCGCTTGCCACCGCTCGGTGCGCCAGCCGCTGGCCAGATCGTAGCCTTCGTCGAGCTTGGCCAGCAGCAGCGGGATGTCGGCGGGATCGTTTTGTCCGTCGCCGTCGATCGCGATTATTACGTCGCCGGTGGCGTGCGTGAAGCCGCAGGCCAGCGCGGCCGTCTGTCCGGAGTTGCGCGCCAGCGAGATCACGCGCACCTGTTTGTCCGCGGACTTGATCTGGCGCAGCACCTCGAGGCTCCCGTCGATACTGCCGTCGTCCACGAACACAAGTTCGTAGGCGCGGCCCAACCCCTGCATCACGCGGCTTAACTCTGCATGCAGCGGGGCGAGGTTATCGCGCTCGTTGTAGAGCGGAATAACTACTGAGTATTCCATCTCGAATGATGAGAGTCGATTAGATTGATAAACTCTCGATAGCGATTGTCTATCTCTTCCCAGGTCAGTGCTAATAGCCTCTCCAGCGAAAAACGTTCGACCACGAATGACGCCATCACGCTGCCGTACACCACCGCCGTGCGCAGCGAGGATTCTGTCACCCGCCCATGCCGCGCCAGGAACCCCATCATGCCGCCCGCAAACGTATCGCCCGCCCCGGTGGGATCGACCACCTCTTCCAGCGGATACGCGGGCACCGCGAACATTCCTTCATCGCTGAACTGAAGCACGCCATACTCGCCGCGCTTGATCAGAACGGTGGACGGGCCCATTTTCAGAATCGCGCGCCCCGCCTTCACCAGGTTGTGCTCTCCCGTAAGCGTGCGCGCCTCGCTGTCGCTGCAAAGCAGTATCTGGATTCGCTCGAGCACCTTGGTCAGGCCGGGGCGCGTGGTCTGGATCCAATAGTCATAGAGATCTGCCGTGACTACTTTGGGACTAAGCACCTGGTCCAGTACGTGTTCCTGAAGCACCGGATCGTTTGGCGCCAGGTAAAGGTAGTCCGCGCGGCATTGATCGGGCAGCAATTCCGGCGTGAAGTTCTCCAGCACGTTGAGCGAAAGCTTGACCGTGTCGCGCACGTTCATGTCTTCGTGATAACGGCCGTGCCATCGCGTGGTCTGCCCTTCGCGTTTCACTACTCCGCGCACGTCGATATTCCGATCCGTGAACAACTGGAAATCCTCGGGCCGGTAATCCGTGCCGACCACCGCGACGATGCTGACCGGGGAAAAAAATCGCGCCGCTATCGAAAAATAGCTCGCTCCGCCGCCCAACACTTCCTCGACTTTCCCACCGGGCGTTTCGACCGTGTCGTAGGCTAGAAATCCGACCACAACGATACTCATCTATTGCACCTTCCGCGCCCCCTCTTATTCTGTCATCCCGAGCGAAGCCGAGGGACCCCGGATCCTCTCCCCGGATTTCGATGATCCTAAAGATACTTGCCCACCAGCGGCCGCAAGTCGTCGATCAAGCGCTGCGGAATTGCCGCGCGATCGGTAATTATCGTGTTCTTGAGCGCGTCCTGGCATCCGCATGTCCGCGGACGATTGCTAAGCCGGTGCGCCAGCACCGACACCGCGCTTTGCGCCTTGTCCACGTTCAGCTTCATCACGCGCAGGATCTCGCCGATATCCACCGCCGCCGCCGTATCGTGCCAGCAATCGTAGTCCGTCACCAGCACCAGCGTCGCGTAACACATCTCCGCCTCGCGGGCGAGCCGCGCTTCCTGCATCGCGGTCATGCTGATCACGCTGGCGCCAAAACTCCGGAAAAGATTCGACTCGGCGCGCGTCGAGAATTGCGGACCTTCCATGCATAGATAGGTCCCGCCGTCGTGAATCACCGCGCCGCCCGCGCGCGCTGCGACGGACAGATCGCTCGCGAGATTTGCGCACACGGGATCGGCAATCGAAACGTGCACCACAAGACCGTCACCGAAGAATGTCATGGGGCGCTTCAACGTACGATCGATAAACTGATCTGGAATTACCAGTTCGCCCGGATGAATTTCCTCTTTCAGGCTGCCCGCCGTGGACACCGAAACGAGATGGGTCACGCCAAGCTGCTTCATCCCGAAAACATTGGCGCGAAAATTTATTTCCGACGGCAACAATCGATGGCCGCGGCCGTGTCGCGCCAGGAAAACGACCTCGGTTTCTCCGATTCGTCCCTGGTAAAACGAATCCGACGGACGGCCGAACGGTGTCTCGAGCTCCCGCGGCTCGACCTTGTCCAGGCCCTTCATCTGGTAGAAGCCGCTGCCCCCGATCACTCCGAGTATGTTTTGTGGCATCGTGTTTCTGGCGCTAATCCTGAACTGGCGTCAGGCCGGATTGTGCTGTTCGGCGTAAAGCTGGCCGCATGCCGCCGCAATATCGAGACCCCGGCTTTCGCGGATTGTTGCGGTCAAATTACCGTTCTTCAGGATCGCTTGAAAGGCCTCCACCGCCGCCCGCGTGCTGCCCGCAAGCGCCGACCCCGCCAGCGGATTGTAAAAAATCAGGTTCACCTTGGCGCGCAACGGCGCGAGCAACTTCACCAGCCGGCGCGCGTCCGCCGGCGAATCGTTCACCCCGGCCAGCATCACGTACTCAAACGTGATCCGGCTGCGCCGCTTGATCGGCAGATTCCGGCATGCGTCGAGCAACACTTCCAGCGGATAGCGCTGGTTGATCGGCGCTAGCCGGTCGCGAAGCTCGTTGGTCGTCGCATGCAGCGAGACCGCCAGGTTAACCGGAGTCTCGCCCAGCAACCGCTCCATCATCGGGACCAGGCCAACCGTCGAGACGGTAATCCTGCGCGCCGAGATGCCCATCCCCCAGTCGGAAGTCATTATCGCCAGCGTGCGCACCAGGCGCGGGTAATTTGCCAGCGGCTCACCCATCCCCATGAAAACAAAGTTCGTAAGTTCCTCGCCCGCGGCCAGCTCGCGCCGAGCGGCGGGGATCTGCGCCAGCATCTCGGAAGCGGTCAGGTTGCGACGCAGTCCCATGCGCGCCGTCGCGCAGAATTCGCAGGCCAGCGCGCATCCCACCTGGCTCGACATGCAAAGCGTGACGCGTTTTTCGGTGGGAATTATCACCGATTCGATTTCTTCCCCGTCGTCGAGCGCAATCAGCAGTTTTCGGGTGCCGTCCGACGAACGCGAAACGAATGACGACACCGGATGCCCGATGGTGAAACTCTGCTTCAAAAAATTGCGAAGCGCAGCCGGTAGATCGCGCATCTCGTCGAACGACTCCGCGCCGCGAGCGTGTACCCAATGCAGAATCTGGCGCGCGCGATATGAGCGTTCGCCCCGGCTCGCGACCACTTGCTCGACCTCATCGAGCGTCAGGTCGCGGAAATCCGTGCCCGTGGGCGCCGGCTCGCCCGATATTTGGCTGTTCGCGTTCACGGCCAACTATTCTAGTCGAAACGCAGCCATGAAAGCAGGACGGTCGCTTGCTTCGCGAGCACCGGTAGTTGCGGACGGGACGCTTGCGATGTGTCTATGCCAGAATCTCTCGAGCGGGGAAAAAGAAGGCGATTTCCTGGGCCGCCGTCTCGGGCGCATCCGAGCCGTGCGTCGCGTTCTGTTCGACGTCGATTCCGAAGTCCTTGCGAATCGTGCCGGCGTCGGCCTTTTTGGGATCGGTTGCGCCCATCAGTTGACGCCACTTGCTGATCGCGTTGTCGCCCTGCAGCACCGCAACCACCACCGGGCCGGAAGTCATATAGTCGCACAGCCCGCGGAAGAACGGCCGCGCTTTGTGCACCTCGTAAAACTTCTCGGCGTCGGCGCGCGGGAGATGAAGCTTGCGCAGCGCGACGATCGTCAGCCCCGAAGCCTCGATTCGTTTGAGTATGTCGCCGGTGAGCCCGCGCCGCACCGCGTCGGGTTTGACGATTGCGAAAGTTCGTTCCATCGAATTACCGCTTGGCCTCGAGCACGGATTTCATCGTCGAGCCGAGGTCGGCCGGGCTCATCGCAACCGTGATTCCCGCGGCCTTGAGCGCCGCGATTTTATCGGCCGCGGTGCCGCGTCCGCCTGAGATAATCGCCCCGGCGTGACCCATCCGCCGTCCCTTCGGCGCGGTTTGTCCCGCGATGAACGCGACCACGGGTTTCTTAAAGTATTGCTTTATATATTCGGCGGCTTCTTCCTCAGCCGTCCCGCCGATTTCGCCAATCATGATGACCGCGCGCGTCTTGGGGTCCTCGTTGAACAACTTCAGCGAGTCGATATGCGTTGTGCCGACGATCGGGTCGCCACCGATCCCGATGCAGGTCGATTGCCCGATTCCAAGCAGGGTCAGTTGATACACCGCCTCGTAAGTCAGCGTGCCCGAGCGCGACACGACGCCGATATCGCCTGGCTTGTGGATGTAGCCGGGCATGATGCCAATTTTGCATTCACCCGGCGTGATGATTCCCGGGCAGTTGGGACCAATCAGGCGCGTCCTGGTGCCCGCCAGGTAGGCCTTCACTTTGACCATGTCGAGGATCGGAACGCCTTCGGTGATGCAGATGACCAGCTCGATGCCGGCGGCGGCGGCTTCCAGGATCGCGTCGGCGGCGAACGCCGGCGGCACATAGATCACGGTCGCGTTGCAGCCGGTCGATTTGCGCGCCTGCTCGACGGTGTCGAAGATCGGGATACCTTCGAAGTCGGTGCCGCCCTTGCCCGGCACTACTCCGCCGACCATTTGCGTGCCGTACTCTTTGCACGCGCGCGTGTGGAGTTGGCCGGTCGCGCCGGTAATTCCCTGCGTCAGCACGCGGGTGTTTTTGTCAACTAAAATACTCATCTGAAAATTCTAGGCTCCGATTTCTTTTACGATGCGCCGGGCGGCGTCGGCCATGTCGCTGGCGCTGACCACCTTGATCCCGGAGTCGGCAAGGATCTTCTTGCCTTCGATGACGTTGGTGCCTTCCATCCTGACCACCAACGGCACGTTCAGTTTCACTTGCTTGGCCGCCTCGACGACGCCCTGCGCCAGTACGTCGCATCGCATGATGCCGCCGAAGATGTTGATCAGCACGCCTTTGACGCGCTTGTCCGCGAGCAGGATGCGAAATGCAGCGGCAACCTTCTCGGTGCTGGCGCCGCCGCCAACGTCGAGGAAGTTGGCCGGCTCGGCGCCATAAAGCTTGACGATGTCCATCGTGGCCATCGCGAGACCGGCGCCGTTGACCATGCATCCGATGTTGCCGTCGAGATGCACGTAGCTGAGATCGTACTTCGCCGCCTCGGTCTCGGCGGGATCTTCCTCATTGGCGTCGCGCAGTTCGCGGATGTCCGGATGGCGGAACAAGCCGTTGTCATCGAATGACATCTTCGCGTCCAGGCAGATGACACGGCCGTCAGTCGTCACCACCAGCGGATTGATCTCGATGAGCGACGCGTCGGTTTCGATGAAGGCCCGATAGAGCGACGTGAGCAGCGCCGCGAACTGGCCGACTTGTTTGTCCTTGAGACCGAGCGCGAATGCGATCTTGCGCGCCTGAAACCCGGCCACTCCCAGCAGGGGATTGATCGGCTCGGTGAGGATTTTTTCGGGCGTCTTGGCGGCGACTTCCTCGATATCCATGCCGCCCGCGGTGCTCGCGATCACGGAAACCGTTCCCGCCTTTCGATCGACGAGCATCCCAAGGTAAAGCTCGCGAGCGACGTCGCTCGCTTCCTCGACGTAAATTCGGCGCACCACCCGGCCCTCGGGGCCGGTCTGATGCGTGACGAGCGGCTTGCCGAGCAGCTTGGCTGCGAAATCGCGCACGTCGGAGGCAACAGTCAGCAGTTTGACGCCGCCAGCCTTGCCGCGGCCGCCCGCATGGATTTGCGCCTTGGCCACAGCTTTTGGCTTGCCCAGCGCGGTGAATGCAGCAGCAGCCTCGTCAGGCGTGGTCGCGAACTGCCCCTTTGGAACGGGAACGCCGAAGCGCGCCAGAACCTGCTTGGCTTGATATTCGTGGATGTTCATTCAGTTACCCAGGCATCAACCTCATTTTGGATAAGGATCCGGAATCTGTCGAATCGACCCGCTTGCTCACAATGACATTAGCGCGGCGGCAATGTCACTTCATAAAGAGGTCGCGGAGCCATTTGATCGTCGTCTGGCGCCCGATCGCACTGATTGCGGTCGTGAGCGGAATATCCTTGGGGCAGACCTCGACGCAGTTCTGCGCGTTGCCGCAGTCGGCCACTCCGCCCTCCCCCATCATCGCTTCGAGCCGCTCCTCGAGGTTCATTTTGCCGGTCGGATGCTGGCTCATCAGATAGACCTGCCCGATGACGGATGCGCCCATGAATTTCGAATGCGAGTTAATCTGCGGGCACGCCTCCAGGCAGCATCCGCAAGTCATGCATCGGGAGAACAGGTACGCGAACTGCTGAACGTCGGGCGCGACTTTTGGGCCCGGACCGAGATCGTAAGTCCCGTCGATCGGAATCCACGCGCGCGCTTTCTTCAAGGATGCGAACATTGTGGATCGATCGACCCATAGATCGCGCACCACCGGGAACTTCGTCATCGGTTCGACCGTCACCGGCCCGTGGAGACTGTTGGCGAGCTGCGAGCACGCCTGGCGAACGCGCCCGTTGATCACCATCGTGCACGCGCCGCAAACTTCCTCCAGGCAGTTGGCGTTGAAGACGGGCGGCGCGACGCGTTTGCCCTGACGAGTGACCGGGTTGCGCCGAATCTCCATCAGCATCGAGACGATGTTGTGATGCGGCAAATACGGTATCTCGAACTCCTCGTAGTAAGGCTCGGAGTTCGGCGTTTCCTGGCGCTTGATTCTCAAGACTTGCGTCTTTTCTGCCACTGGGATGCTCCTGCTGGGGACTACGCGGCGGATTTCTCGATGTCGTAGCGCCGCGGCCGCGGCTTGATGAGGCTCACGTCGACCGGCTCCCAACTGAACCGCGGGCCGTCGGACGACCACGCAGCCATGGTGGTCTTCATGAAATTCTGATCGTCGCGTTCGGGAAAATCCGGCTTGTAATGCGCGCCGCGCGATTCGTTGCGATTGAGCGCGCCGAGCGTCACCGGCCGCGCGAGCTCGAGCATGTTCCATAGCTGGCGGACGAACAACACTTCCTGGTTCGCCCACTTGCCCTTGTCGTTGAGCCCGATTCGGCTCCATCGATCCTTGAGCTCGAGCAGCTTGTTGTCGGTCGCTTTGAGCTTGTCGTTGTAGCGCACGACGGTGACGTTTTCGGTCATGATGTCGCCGAGTTCGCGCCACACGGCAAACGCGTTCTCCGGACCGCTCATCTTGAAAATGTGGTCGAACGATTCGCGCTGACGCTTGAGCTCCTGATCAAAGATCTGCGAACTGGCCGCGCTCTTGTGCGACTTGGCGTAGTTGATCATTGCCGGCTCGCAAATGTTGCCGGCGTGTATGCACGATAGCAGCGAGTTGGCGCCGAGCCGGTTGGCGCCGTGATATTGAAAGTCGCACTCGCCGGCTGCGAACAACCCCGGGACGTTGGTCTGCTGATGGTAATCGACCCACAGACCGCCCATCGAGTAGTGCATCGCCGGAAAAATCTTCATCGGGACCTTGCGCGGATCCTGGCCGGCAAACTTCTCGTAGATTTCGAGCACGCCCGCGACCTTGCGCTGGAGTTCCTCGGGATCGAGATGGCTCACGTCGAGGTAAACCAGCGGATTGCCGTCAACGCCGAGCTTCATCTCGTACACCACCTTGTGAATCGCGCGGGTCGCGATGTCGCGCGGCACCAGGTTCCCGTACGCCGGGTACATGTCTTCAAGGAAGTACCACGGCTTGCCGTCGCGATAGGTCCACACGCGCCCGCCCTCGCCGCGAATCGACTCCGAGATGAGGCGATTCTTGTCCTCACCCTGCATTGCGGTGGGATGCACCTGGACGAACTCGCCGTTGGCGTAGGTCGTGCCCGCCTGGTAGCAGGCGCTGACCGCCGATCCGGTACAGACCAGCGACTGGGTCGAGCGGCCGAAGACCAGGCCCGGGCCGCCGGTTGCGATCAGCGTGGTATCGGCGGGAAACGCGCGCATCTCGAGCGAGCGCGTGTCGATCGCAACGATCCCGCGGCAGTTCCCCGACTCGTCCTGCACCAGGCTCAGCATCTCCCAGCCTTCGAACTTGCGCACCAGGCCGGCGGCCTCGTAGCGGCGGACCTGCTCGTCCAGTGCGTACAGGAGCTGCTGCCCGGTGGTGGCGCCCGCGAATGCGGTGCGATGATGCTTGGTGCCGCCGAAGCGGCGGAAGTCGAGCAGGCCTTCGGGCGTGCGATTGAACATCACGCCCATCCGATCGAACAGGTAGATGATGGCGGGCGCCGCCTCGCACATCGCCTTGACGGGCGGCTGATGCGCCAGGAAGTCGCCGCCGTAAATCGTATCGTCAAAGTGAATCATCGGCGAGTCGCCCTCGCCTTTGGTGTTGACGGCGCCGTTGATTCCGCCTTGCGCGCACACCGAATGAGAACGCTTGACCGGGACGATGGAAAAGAGATCGACCTGCTCGCCCTGCTCCGCGAGTTTCATTGCCGCGGTCAAACCCGCCAGCCCGCCGCCTACGATTATATGATTCCCTGGCATTGGTTCTCTCCTCAGGCGGGTGCGCGAAATGCGATCAGAATTGAAACGCCGGCGATCGCCATGATGATAAACAGCGCGATGCACACGCGGTTCACCAGCGTTTGCGCCTTGGGGCCGACCGCAATTCCCCACGTGATCGTGAAGGTGAAAATGCCGTTGGTCAGGTGATAGACGCAGGCCAGCGTCCCGACCACGTAAGCGGTCAGGATCAGCGGATTCATCATGAAGTTATGCATCCGCAGGTAATCCGCCTCGACGCCGGTGGCGTAGTAGACCCCGCGCGTCGAGAGGACGTGAAAGCCGATAAACAGGAACGCGAGTATCCCGGTGATGCGCTGCAAAGTGTACTGGTAGTTGCGCTCGTAGGGGTAGTCGTTGGGCCGCCCGGTGGCGGTAATGACCAATCCGTAAATCGCATGGTAGAGAATCGGAATCCATAGGACGAACGCTTCGACCGCGATCTGAAACGGGAGATTGCGGGTGAACTCGGTCTCCTTCCACCACATCGCGCCGCCCTTAAGGACGTAGGCGTTTTCGAAGAAGTGGAAAAATAAGAATCCGCCGATCGGAATGATTCCCGACAGCGAGTGCAACCTGCGCAGCAGCCAGTGCCGCTCGTCTGCCGTCATCCCTGCCGCGATCGCAGGCGCCGCAACTGCCTCTGCTTCTGCCATAAGCCTTTCCCGAATCGCTAGCCCTGTCCGGCCGCGATTACCTTGTCCATTGCCTCGACCAGTTCGCGCACGTGTGCCACCGAACTGTCGAAGGCTGCCTTTTCGGCGGCGCTCAGCTGAATTTCGACAACCCGCTCGACGCCGCCCGCGCCGATCACGACCGGAACTCCCGCAAAGAGTCCCTTCACGCCGTATTCGCCGTCTAGAAACGCGGCGCACGGCAGCACTTGTTTGCGATCGAGCATGTACGCCTCGACCATTTTGTAAGCCGCGGCCCCTGCCGCGTAATACGACGAAGTCTTCATCAGCTGGACGATCTCGCCGCCACCGCCTCGCGTGCGCTTCTCAATTTCTTCCAGCCGCTTCGCCCCCACCAGGCGTTCCACCGGCTGGCCGCCGACCGTCGTGTAGCTGCGAATGGGCACCATGTCATCGCCGTGCCCTCCGAGCACCATCGCGGAAATACTTTCCACCGACACGGCCAGCTCCGACGCCAGAAAGGTGCGGTAGCGCGCCGAGTCAAGCACGCCCGCCTGCCCGACGATCCGGCTTTTCGCGAAACCGGTCACGCGCTTGAGCTGCGTAACCATCGCGTCGAGCGGATTGGTCACCGCGATCACGAAAGCGCCGGGCGCGTGTTTCTTGATTGCGGCGCCGACGTCGGTCATCACCGCGGCGTTTATTTTGAGCAGGTCGTCACGGCTCATGCCGGGTTTGCGCGGCGAGCCCGAGGTGACGACGCAGCAATCGGCGCCCTCGATGAGCTTGATGTCGGTGCCGCCGATGACGTTGGCGTCGATGCCGAGCACCGGCGCCGATTCGAGCATGTCCAGCGCTTTGCCCTGCGGCAGTCCGTCGATGATGTCGTAGAGCACGATATCGCCGAGTCCGCGCAGGAAGCATAGATGGGCGCAAGTCGCGCCGACATTACCCGCTCCGATGAACGCAATTTTTTTCCGAGCCATGGGTTGCTCCCTAACTTCGGGTCGTTCTTCTTCTGAAGCCTACCTTATATTCATGTATTTGGTAATGAGCAAGACTTAAGCGGCCGAGGCAACCAGACCGCCGCCCTCACCGCATCGCGGGCGCCGCCCGGACGCGGCGCCCAACCGCCCGATAGATAGCAGCGTTTGATGAGGTTGTGAAGCAATCGGATCAGGCTATCGGTGACGGCGCGGGCGGTACGCCCTCCCGGCCACACTCAAGCCTGGCGTAGCCATCGCGAGAGCTCGCGAATCGTGGGGCGCTTGCCGTACATCAAAATTCCGATTCGGTAGATTCGCCCGCTGATGAACATCACCGCGCCAATCGTCGCGACCAGCAACAGCAATGACAGCGCGAGCTGCCATCGCGGCGGATCGTGGACCGCGATGCGCTCGAACATCAGGATCGGCGAGCAGAACGGAAATAACGAAACTGCCACCGAGACCGGCGAGTCCGACGACGTAGCCACCGGCAGAATCAATCCCGACGCAGCGATCAGCGGCAGGATGATCACGAAGTTCCACTGCTGCGCTTCATCGATCGAATTGAAGATCGCGCCGACGGCGGCGAAGATCGCGCTGTACAGCAGGTAACCTAATATGTAGAAGACGACGAAATAGACAATCAGCGACGGACCCACGTCGAGCACCGTCATCGTGGTGCGGAAGTACAGGTTTCGCGATGCGCCGAACGCCGCCATCGCAAGCCATGCCGCGATCTGCGTCAGACCGACGCTGCCGGTGCCGAGAATCTTGCCGGTCATCAGTTCCTGCGCGCTCGCCGCACACAGCAACACCTCGGTAATGCGCGAGCTCTTTTCTTCCATGACCGATCGCATCACCATCACGCCGTAGGACAGCAGCGAAAACAACATCACGAACATGAGAACCAACACGACCGCGGCGCCGCGCACCGCGTTGTAGGCCGTGGACGACTTGCCCG
This sequence comes from Binatus sp. (SeqCode), assembly GCF_050013435.1. GTDB lineage: Bacteria > Desulfobacterota > Binatia > Binatales > Binataceae > Binatus. The sequence continues at coordinate 33,643 of NZ_JBEKFG010000015.1, forward strand.
CGCGGACCGCCGTGAGGTCGACGGGCTGCAGCGTCGCGGCCACGTCGCCGGAGCTGCCGCCCTGCTCCACCAGGCGATCCGCGGCGAACGCGTACGACAGCGCGTCGCCGAGCCGGTGCTCAAGAATGAAGTCGCCCATGCGACCGGTCGTGAAGACGACGTGACGGGAAGCGCGCGCCGCGCCGTCGAGCCACACGTAGCCCTCGATGTCGCCCGCATCGAGGCGCTTGTCGAGTTGCTCGTGCTCGTCCGGCGACGCCGGAGAAACGACCGAGGGCGCGTAGCGCGTACCCCGCTGGCGCATCAATTCGCCGCTGGCAAGTTCGGCCAGCGCGCGATTGTCGGATGCGATCACGACTCGCGCCGGGCGCTCGCTGTCGCGCACGATACCGCGCGCCATCGATTCGCTGATCATCGCGGGCAGCACCAGAAATGCCGCCATCAACACCGGGGTCGCGAATGTCGAAAGGAGAAACGAGCGCGTCTTGACCCGCTCGAGGTATTCCCGTTTCGCGATGATCCAGACTTTGTGAATCGAGAACTCAGTCATCTCTGCCGGCTATTAGATCGATAAAGATTTGTTCGAGCGAGGGGTCCATCACCTGGAATCGGATCACGCGCAACCCGCGCGTCGCGGTCCGCAGCAGTTCCTGCGGGTCGGCATCCGGCTTGAGGCGGATTTCGGCGTGATTGCCGTAGTCATTCAACGAATCGATGAACGGGTTGCCGGCCAGGCATCGGCCGTCGCCTTCATAGTCGATCTGCACATAGCGCCGGCCGTTACCGGCTTTGATCTCGCTCAGGCTCCCTTGCAGCACCGATTTGCCGCGATCGATCAGGCAGATCGAGTCGCACAGCTTTTCCACCTGGTCCATCCGATGGGTCGAGAACAGGATCGACTTTCCCGCCGTGCGAAGCCCGACCAGCACATCCTTGAGCTGCATGGTGTTGACCGGATCGAGGCCGGCGAACGGCTCATCCATGACGATCAAGTCGGGATTGTGCAATAGCGCCGCGATGAACTGGATCTTCTGCTGCATCCCCTTCGACAACTCCTCGACGCGACGATCGACCCAGTCCGCAATCTCGAGCCGCCGCGTCCATGCTTCGATTCGTTCCTTCGACGTGGCGACCGACAGCCCTGCCAGCCGGCCGAGAAAAACCAGGTTGTCGCCCACCGTCATCCGGCGGTACAAACCGCGTTCCTCGGGCAGATAGCCGACCCGGCGCAGCGCGCGGCGGCGCAGCGGCTCGCCAAAGATACGCACGGAGCCCGAATCGGGCGCGGTGATGCCGATCATCATGCGGATGGTGCTGGTCTTGCCGGCGCCGTTGGGTCCCAGCAGGCCGAAAATGCGCGCCGGCGGAATTTCGAACGAGAGATCGTCAACGGCGGTAAAGCCGCCGAACGACTTTCGGACCCGGATCAGCTCGACGGTTGGAGTCACTGCGAGTGAATGATTACGCCGGATCAGCACAAAAGAGAACCGGCGGGGGCACCCCTGCAAAGAGAACGGGGCTGTCGCGCAGGCGCGCGGCAGCCCCGTCAAGGATTCGACCTTAGTCAGTCAGGAGCGCTACATATTGTCCACGATCGCCTTGCCGAACTCTGAGCACTTGAGCAGCTTCGCGCCGGTCATCAGACGCTCGAAGTCGTAGGTAACCTCTTTCTTGCCGATGGTCTTCTCCATGCCGCGGATGATCCCGTCGGCAACTTCCTGCCATCCCATGTGCTCGAACATCATCACGCCCGACAGGATAACCGAGCCCGGATTGACTTTGTCCTGGTCGGCGTACTTGGGCGCGGTGCCATGGGTGGCTTCGAAGATCGCGTGGCCGGTGATGTAGTTGATGTTGGCGCCTGGAGCGATTCCGAGTCCGCCGACCTGCGCCGCGAGCGCGTCGGAGAGGTAGTCGCCGTTCAAGTTCATCGTGGCGACGACGTCGAATTCATCGGGGCGGGTGAGAATCTGCTGGAGGGTGATATCCGCGATCGCATCCTTGACCAGCAACTGGCCGGCGGGCGGCTTGCCGTTGCAATCGTCCCATCCCACGGCCTTGCCCTTGTACTCGCGTTTTACGAGTTCGTAACCCCAATCGCGGAACGCGCCCTCCGTGAACTTCATGATGTTGCCCTTGTGGACGAAGGTCACGCTCTTGCGCTTGTGGCTAATGGCGTAGTTGAGCGCCGCGCGAATCAGACGCTCGGAGCCTTCGCGCGAGATGGGCTTGATGCCGATTCCCGAGGTATTGGGGAAGCGCATATTCTTGACGCCCATTTCCTCAAGCAAGAATTTGATGATTTTTTTTGCCTCGGGCGACTCCGCCGGCCATTCGATTCCCGCGTAGATGTCCTCGGTGTTCTCGCGGAAGATTACCACGTCGAGTTTCTCGGGATGCTTGACCGGACTGGGCACGCCCGCGAAGTAGCGCACCGGGCGCAGGCATACGTAGAGATCGAGCATCTGGCGCAGCGCCACGTTGAGCGAGCGGATGCCGCCGCCGATAGGAGTGGTGAGGGGGCCTTTGATGCCGACCAGGAATTCGCGGAATGCCTCGACGGTTTCGTCGGGCAGCCAGGTCTTCCACTTCTCGAACGGCTTCTCGCCCGCGTACACTTCCATCCACGCGATCTGGCGCTTGCCGCCATAAATTTTCTTGATGGCGTTGTCGAAGACGTACTGCGATGCGCGCCAGATGTCGCGGCCGGTGCCGTCGCCTTCGATGAAGGGAATAATCGGGCGGTCAGGAACCTTCAGGGTCTGGTTGGCGCCAAGAGTAATCTTTTCGCCGTTGGTGGGAACTTTGATGTACTGATATGCCATCGGTCTCTCGTTTAGCCTCTCTTATGTTCAGTGATTGAGCGCAGACGCGACGCACATTTCCGCATTTTCGCTTTCCACGGCGTCGCGCAGTCACTCTGATTTATCCGCTCATCATACATCAATGCGCTTGCGATACCAGAGGTAAATCGCTTTCGGCAGTGTATCGGAAGGATACACGGTCCATCGCCTGCGCTTCTTTGACGCGAGCGCGGAGATTAGAGCGGCTTGCTGCTTTTGACCCGAAGCATGTAACCGCGTGCCCAGGCCAAGAGCGAAAAAATGCAGCGGCCACCAGACCAAACAGCGGGGAAAATCCGCACCGCCTGAATCCGGCCGATCTTGAAGACCCGCGCGGTTTCACGCTTCGGCATCGTCTGGTATGTAGCATAAGCGTTCGACGATCGACGAGGCCGCCCGCGGAGCATCCGATGGATTTCAGCTACACGCCGGAACAGGAAACATTTCGCGACGAACTGCGCCGCTGGCTTGAAAAGAATTCCGCCGAAGCCTTCGGGCGCACGGGCGAGGGTCTCGGCGGCTCGACCGCCAGCCTGCTCGACGTTCGCGACGACGGGCGATGGGATCAACTGCTCGACTACCATCGCCGTCTCTACAAGGCGGGTTACGTAGCGCTGCACTGGCCCAAGCAATGGGGCGGAGGCGGCGCAAGCATGATCGACCAGGCCATCTACCAGGACGAAGTGCTGCGGCTCGCGCTGCCGCTCTACGGCGCCAATCAGCTCGCGATCGATCGAATCGGCCCGACCATCATGCATCTGGGCACCGAGCAGCAGAAAGAGCGCTACTTGCTCAAGATGCTGACCGGCGAGGAAATCTGGTGCCAGGGTTATTCCGAACCCGGCGCGGGCTCCGATCTCGCGGCCCTGCAGACGCGTGCGGTGCTCGACGGCGACACCTTCGTGATCAACGGGCAGAAAGTATGGACCAGTTTGGCGCATCGCGCGGACTGGCAGGTGCTGCTGGTCCGCACCGATCCCGCGGCGCCCAAGCACAAGGGGATTTCCTACCTGCTGGTCGATATGCATAGCCCCGGAATTACGGTGCGTCCGCTGGTTCAGATCACGGGCGACGCCGGATTCAACGAGGTTTTTTACGACAACGTTCGGGTGCCCAAGGAAAACCTGGTCGGCGAGCTGAACGCGGGATGGCAGGTGTCGATCGCGACGCTCATGTACGAACGAGTTTCCGGCGGCACGCGCCATCCGGTGGAACGCACCATCGGCGAGCTGCTCGAGCTCGCGATGAAAGTGGATTTCGAGGGCGTCCCCGCGTGGAAGCATCCGTACGTGCGCCAGAAACTCGCACAGTTCGCAATCGAGGCGCGATGCCTGCGCCTGTCGCGTCATCGCTCGCTGTCGGCACAGCTCAAGGGCAAGCTGCCGGGCGCGGAGAGTTCATTCGGCAAACTTTTCGCCACCGAGCTGAACTTGAGAGCGGCGATGTTCGCCGATGAGATGCTGGGCGCGTTCGCCAACGTCGAAGGTGGCAGCCTCGGCGCGATCGATGGCGGCCGCTGGATGCATCGGACGCTCGCGGCGCGCGGGTTGACGATCGCGGCGGGCTCGAGCGAGATTCAGCACAACATCATCGGCGAGCGGGTCCTCAAGCTGCCCCGCGGCTAACGCGCGCCGCGCACTCGGGGTGCGAAACTAAAATCAAAGAACTTGGTTTTATGTGAAACCCACCGTGGGTTTCACGCTTCCTTGGGCAGGGCTGACCCTTGCACCCGGTGTTAGGAAGACGCGAAAATCTGCGCAACGCATCTTTTCGCGACTACGCAATGCAAGGACCCGCGCGCCCGTTTTTTGTGTCATCCTGAGCGCAGCGAAGGAACCCGGATCATTTATTACGTGCCCTGGATTGGGGAGGCCCATCGCGAGAAAACCGTGTCGGAAATGTTTTCCAGCGACGCCGTGAACTCGGCGGCCTGAGCGATCATTCGATCGGCCGCGATATTCTCGCGATTTAATTCGTTGGCGAACGCCTCGGCCATCGCCGCGACCCCTTCGCCCGTCACCTCGAAATGAAACTGGAAGCCGTACGCCTTGTCGCCGTGGCGAAACGCTTGGCACGGCGTCTTCTCCGACGATGCGAGCGAGACTGCACCCGGCGGCAGATCGAAGATGTCGCCATGCCAATGAAACGGCGTCATCGTCTCGGACAAATCGCACATCAGACGATCGTGTTTGGCCGAATCGTCGAGCCGGATCGGGTGCCATCCGATTTCCTTGCCGTTTGGATTGCGATCGACCTTCGCGCCGAGCACCGTCGCAAGAATCTGCGCGCCCAGGCATACGCCGAGCACCGGCAGATTCGATTTCATCGCGTCTTCGATTAGGCGCATCTCGTCGCGCAGCCACGGATACCGGTCAGTCTGATCGACACCCATCGGACCGCCCATCACGATCAGGCCGCCGGCACCCTTCATGCTCGGCGGCACCGGCTGGCCGTCGTGAACGCGCAGGTATTGCCAGGCGAGTGCCGCGCCTTCGAGCGCGTCAGCTATGGCACCGAGATTTTCGACCCGATGATGCTGCAGAACATAAATCTTCGCCATCGACCGAAACGCCTCTTCGTTCTTTCACTCTTCGACGCGATCGAAACAAATCCCTAGAGCATCGTGCCGCGGCGGATGCGGCCGAGATGCGTATAGGCGCGCTGGGTTGCGACGCGGCCGCGCGAAGTCCGCGCCAGAAATCCCTCCTGCAACAGGTAGGGCTCGTAAACTTCCTCGATGGTGTCGGATTCCTCGCCGACCGCGGCGGATAGGCTCTCGACGCCGACCGGTCCGCCGTCGAACTTGTCGATGATCGCGCCGAGAATCGCGCGGTCCATCTTGTCGAAGCCCGCGCTATCGATTTCGAGCAGATCCAGAGCGCCCAGCGCGATTTCGCGCGTGACGACCGGCGCCTCGTTGACCTGCGCGAAGTCGCGCACCCGGCGCAGCAGGCGGTTGGCAATGCGCGGCGTCCCGCGCGAGCGCGAGGCTATTTCAGTGGCTCCTTTTTCGTCGATCGCCACCTTCAGCAAGCCGGCGGAGCGGCGCACTATCTCGCCCAGTTCCGCGTGATCGTAAAAGTCGAGATGGTAATGCTGGCCAAATCGGTCGCGCAGCGGCGAGCTCAGCAACCCCGAGCGCGTGGTCGCGCCCACCAGCGTGAACGGATTTACCGACAGCTTCATCGTGCGCGCGCCCATCCCCTCGCCCACCACGATATGAAACTCGAAATCCTCCATCGCGGAGTAGAGCCGCTCTTCGACGACCCGCTGGAGGCGATGAATCTCGTCGATAAAGAGCACGTCATGCGCTTCGAGGTTGTTCACGATTGCGGCTAGGTCGGCGGCGCGTTCGATAGCGGGACCCGAAGTGACGTGGAGGTTGACGCCGAGCTCGCGCGCGATGATGTGCGCCAGCGAAGTCTTGCCGAGGCCGGGAGGTCCGGCGAAGAGCACGTGATCGAGCACTTCGGCGCGACCGCGGGCGGCCTTGATCGACATGCCCAGAATTTTTTTGGTGCGCTCCTGCCCGATGAATTCGGCAAGCGCGCGCGGGCGGAGCGCGAGATCGAGCCGGCGATCGTCATCGCGACCGGCGCGCGCGGTGACGGGTCCTTCGGCGGCGGGCGCGGCCGTGCTTGAATTTTCCGTAGGCTTACTTTTCGCCAAGCAGCACCGCCAATGACTTGCGAATTATCACTTCCGGATTTTCCGCCGCGCCGGCGTCCGCGGCGACGACCGCGTCAACCGTGCGTTTGGCTTCAACCGGTTTCATGCCGAGGTTCACGAGCGCGGAAACTGCTTCGTCGGCTGGGCCGGCCGGTCTTCCGTTTCCATCCGGCGCGGGGCGGAGATAACCGCCGGGCCCGGTGGTTGACGGCGCTGCCATCTTCAAGTCGGCAACTTTGTCGCGCAGTTCGCGCACGACCCGCTCCGCGACTTTGGGACCGACGCCGGGTACCGCGTCGATTCGGTCGACGTCGCCTTTGCCGATTGCGGCGACCAGTTCCTCGGGCGCAAGGACCGACAGGATCGCAAGCGCGAGTTTCGGGCCGACGTGCTGCACGCTCATCAGCAGGTCGAAGGCGCGTTTTTCGATGGCGCTGGAAAATCCGTAAAGCGTGAGCGCATCCTCGCGCACGACTTGGCGTATCTCGAGCGCGACGCGGTCGCCGAGTTGCGGCAATCGGTAGTAGGTGCTCAGCGGAATCAGCACCTCGTAGCCGACGCCGCCGGTCTCGACTACGATCCGGCCCGCATCGCGAACCGCCAGCGCGCCCGTCAGCGTCGCGATCATTGCGGCACCATCCGGGGCTTGCCTCGGCGCGGCGCGCTCGGACGAATGCGCTCGATCGCCTCGACCAGGTTGGGGACGCGTCCACGGCCAAGATGGCAAAGCGCCAGCGCGAGCGCGTCGGCGGCGTCGTCGGCGAGATCGATCGCCGGGTCGAGTTTCAGCGTCTTGCGGACCATGTATTTCACCTGCGCCTTGTCGGCGTGTCCGTGACCGGCGACGCAGAGTTTAACTTCGTTGGGCGGATATTCGAACATCGCGAGATCGCGCTCCGCCGCCGCCAGCATCGCCATCGCGCGCGCCTCGCCGAGGCGAAATGCGCTCTGCACATTGGCGGCGACGAAATGACGCTCGAGGCTCAGCGCCTGGGGCGAGAACTCGTCGATGATGGCGAGAAGATTTTCGTGGATTCGGAGCAAGCGCCCGGGTCCCGGCGCCAGCGATGCGCATCGGATCGTGCCTGCCGTCACGTAGCGTGCGCCGGGACCTTCGACGACGCCGTAACCGCATACCGCACTCCCGGGATCCACCCCGAGTATCCGCATACCCCACCTCCGCAGCAGAACCCGCGCGCCGCTAGGCCGCCGAGAACTGCGCCATCTCTTCGTCGCTGATGTCGAAGTTCGCGGCGACGTTCTGCACGTCGTCGTGATCCTCTAATTCTTCCATCAGCTTGAGCACCTGCTCGGCCGCATGGCCGGAAACCGCGACCGTATTTTCGGGAATCCGCGTTTGTTCCGAATGCGCGATCGCAAGCCCGGCTTTTTCCAGCGCGTCACGCACGGCGTTCAATTTGTCGGGCGAAGTCAGCACCTGGAAGGTATCGCCGTCGCTGGTCACGTCGTCGGCGCCGGCGTCGAGCGCGAGTTCGAGCAGCTTGTCCTCGTCGATGGCGGATTTCTCGATTCCGATCACGCCGCGCTTCTTGAACATCCACCCGACGCATCCCGCCTCGCCCAGGTTCCCGCCGCGCCGGGAGAAGATGAAGCGCAGCTCCGCGACGGTGCGATTGCGATTGTCCGAGAGCACGTCAACCATTATCGCGACGCCGCCCGGGCCGTAGCCTTCGTAAGTGATTTCCTCGAGCGAAGCGCCGCCGATTTCGCCGGTGCCCTTCTTGATGGCGCGATCGATGTTGTCGTTGGGCATCGATTGCTTCTTGGCCACCGTCACCGCGGTGCGCAAGCGCGGATTGGAATTGAGGTCGCCGCCGCCGAGTCGCGCCGCGATCGTGATTTCCTTGATCAGCTTGGTGAAGGCGCGGCCGCGCTTGGAATCGGTAATCGCCTTCTTATGTTTGATCGAACTCCATTTCGAATGACCCGACATGACAAATACCCTCGACCGGAGCCGCCTTGGCGGGCAGGTCCCGGCGAAGCCGAGATTATCATAAAGATTCGTCCAAGGGGGAATGGCGCGGAGGCGATAGCGCCGCGCCCGGCGAGTGTGGAAAAGTTGGACTCACAACCGCCCGCTTCTGTTATCATGTCGGGGCAAACGAGCCGATGAACGGGGTAATGATTGGGGTGAAACTTTCGATTTTGGGCGTGATTGCGGCGCTGTTCGCCACTGGGTGCTTCTATCCGCCGGTTACACAGCCACCGCCGGACGAACAGCAGGAAGTGGTGATTCCGCTGCCGTACGATCTCGCGTGGGATGCGGTTAACGCGGTCATCACCCAAAATGCGTTCCACGTACAGGCGCAGGACATGACCAACGGGATCATCGAGGCGGTCGGCCCCCGCTTCACGCTGCACGACGCCGACTGCGGGAAAATAAAGAGTATCGCCGGCACTTACACGGCCGAGCCGGAGCTGAATTCGTCGTCGGTGTACAATTTCCTGGTGCGGCCACGGGGTCCCGAAGCGAGCATCGTCAAGGTGCGCGCCACGTTCAACTCGTCGGTCAAGGTCCCGTTGCGTCCGGCCACCGACGTCGATTGCGTATCGCATGGAATCCAGGAATCGGACCTGCTCCGCGAAGTATTGGTCGCGGCGAAGCAGACCCATCGCCCGGCGTTCGCCAAGCCAATCGCCCCGCCGCAACCGGCGGCGTCCTCAGCCAGGGTGCAATCGCCGGCGCCGGCGCCGGCGACGGTGCGGAGTCAGCCGAGGCCCCCGTCCTCGATCGATAAAACTCAAAGCGATGTGCCGGCGTCGATGCGTGGGTTTTCGCTCAACGGGCTTTCCAATACCCCCAAATTGCCCGCGCCCCCTCCGAACTGATGCCCGAGGATTCGCGTGGGCTTGGCATTCACGCGCGGCAGAGGCGCTGGACAAACGCGAACGCCGCAAACTCACGCACGCACGATTGATCCCCGCGCGCGACTAGCACTGGTCGCGCTTAGGTGCCGGGGCGGTCGGGGACGAGCGCGTCGGCGGGCACGATTTGATTGTCGGTCGAGCCGGGGATTCTCCAATACAGGTGCAGGTAGGAGCCGCCTTCGAGATTTCGCTCGCCAACCTCAATCCGATGCGGCCCCTCGCTGAGCTGGATACGGCCGGCGTCATGACCCTTGCTTACCAAGCCGGGATCGTGAATCACCTGCGTGCCATCCACCGTGACCCATCCCGAATCGTCAACGTCGATTGTAAACTCGTATTCGCCGGTCGTTGGAGCGATCAGCTGGCCTCGCCAGATGTCGCACGACGGAAACGGCATCGCGCCCATCTCCGCAATGTCATCGAAGTCCAGTTGCCGATCGACTCGCATTATGTGCGGCGCGCTATTGCCGCATTGCTCGCCCACGTAGTACCTGCCCAGTAATCCCTGGCGGCCACTAACCGAGAACCCCTGCCTGACTCGCTGATTAATCGAGAGCAGGAACACCGCCGCGATTCCCATCGTCATGGCGATTTGCGCCAAGTGGCGCGACACGCCACGTCCCCACAGCCCCAGCGATTCCGACAGATCGAACGAGCCGAAGATCCAAAGCATCGCCAGCGGCCATAGCTGAAACGGGCCGGGCAGTCCGATGAGCTTGCCGAGGTTGAAGGCGACCGAGTCGCCGACGATCATGCCGCCGCCGAAAAATGCGTCGCGGTTGGTGGCGAAGTCGCCGCGCATGAATTGCTGAAGGGCGAAATCGCGCACCGGGTTGTCATATTCGTAGGGAAAGTGCGGATTGGTCGCCGTCGCCATCAGCATGAACACCGCCGACAGCGCGCCCATCGCGCCGAGCAGGTAGTCGCAGGCGGCGGGAAGAAAAGCAAGCGCAAGGACCATGAACGGAACCGAGGCGACAATTTGCCGCGGGCCGGTCGCGGTGCCGCCTCCCCACGATATGATCGATTCGCCGTACGAAGCGTTGAACAGGAACAGCACGACGAACGAATAGACCGTGACGATGAATTCGGCGCGCCATCGCTTCAGCCGCGCGAAATAGCCGACGCCGACGATCGACAGCAACAGCACGGGGTTGCAGAAAAACAATCCGCGCTGAGGATCGAGCAGCACGTTCCAGAGAATGCGGATCTTCGGATAGGTCAGACCGACGAATCCGACCGCTTGCTCGGGGAATTGACGATTTTCGGCGGGCGAGAGCTTGAACGCCTGGTAACTGAAGAACAGCGGATTTCCGAAGGCGCCCCAGTTGTAAGCGAGCATCACCGCGACGGTGATCGCGGCGCCGGCGGAGAACGCCGCCAGATGCTTCCATTCGGGCAGTTTGAACAGGGCGTAGATTCCGACCGCCGCGGCGACCAGGAAGACCGGGTAATCGTTGAGCACCGCCCATCCCGCCAGAAACCCCGCCGCCAGCGCGCGCGTCCGCGACGGACGCGAAGCGAACGTCGCCAGCAGGTAGAACGCGGTGAAAACGCATACCGCGGCGACGGGCTCGCCGGTGAGTTCCGTCGCGTACGGAAACGCGATCGTCGCAAGGCCGAGGATCAGCGCGACGCCGGCGCCACGGCCATCCGAAGCGCCGAGAAATCGCGCGAAGCGAAACATCACCACGCACATCGCCGCGACCAGCAGCCCGGTCGTGAACACTGTCGTCAGGTAAGTGACAAAGGCCCAGTACACCGGCTCGTGAGCCGCGCTCAGCGGCAGCAGCCCGAGCCGGAAAACCATCCACGGAATCAACGCCGTGTAGGACGTGCCCGGCGCCTTAACCGAATAAATGTGGCCGTGGAGAGTGATGATGTCGGCGGTGTTGTAGCCGCAGAAATCGTTGATCCACAGAGCGCTCTTCTCGATCATCGAGCGCATCAGGTCGAAGCGGCACGCGACGCTCTGATCGGCGCCCTGATAAAAGTAGGCGTAGGTGATGAACGGGATCAGGAAGACCGCAGTCTCGATTTGTCGAACGCGATCTTCCGGTGCGATCGCGACAGCAGAGTTCGCGGCGCCCCACTTCATCTTTTCTTCGAGCGCCCGGACATGGCGGCGCGAAATGTGTTGAAGATGCGAAAATCGTCGTCGCCGAATATGCGCCAGCCCGCCCATCCAATCGCCGCGAGCGCCAAAAATGTGGCCGCCAGCGAGATCGGCGCGCCATGCGGCACCGGAGCCGCCTGCTGCCGAATCGCCAGCAAGTCGTAAGTCGGAGTCGCGCTGGGCCCAGGCGCGTCAATCCGGACCAGCGTCGCATTTCTGAAGAATGCCTTGCCGGTGTTGAGGCTGCCGAATCCGCCGACTCGCAGCGCGACGTCGATGTCCGCGCCGTGTCCCCCGACCTTGAGGTACAGCGTCACGTGCTGCCAGTCGGTGGTGCCGTGGATGTCGGCCGACATGATGCCGTCTTCCATGACTGAAATCGACGCGCCGCTTTCCTTGGCGCCCACATCTTCCGTGCGGACGTCGACGCTGAGCTGATACCATCCGGGTTGCAAGGTCAGCGGTTGCATCCAGCGCCCGTCGTTGGCCTTGAGATTATCGACCTCCAGCTCGCTGGGCTTGTCGGAATACGAATGCCAATGGGCCTGGAACGAGTCGGGCTTGTTAACCCAGGCTTCGGTACGCCACAAATCGGGCTGATCCTCGGAGCCCTTGGCGAAGTCGCCGTTAGCCAGCAGGTTCTGCGCGGCGGCGGCGCTTCGCGGTGTGGACAGCGCGGCGGCAAACGTCGCGCCAAGGAAAACTGCGCAGAGCAAAATCGCGCGGCGGCGATGATACGAATGCAGGTAAGCGATCATATCCAATTGCGCAGCCCCGCGGCTTGCAGCCACATCCGCGCGTAGTATCCGTCGCGGCTGATCGACATGCCGACCCAAATCGGAAAGTAGTACACGAACAGAATCAGCGCGACGGCCACGAACACGCTGCCAACGTATCGGCCGGCGTATCGAGTCTGCAGCAGGAAAAAGCCGTACGCGCCGAGGACGACGATGAAAGTGATCCATCCCCAGGTCGGCGGCATCCCGAGGAAAAAGACCGGCGTCATCGTCAGCAACAGCGCGAGGTGCTCCCACGGCTCGGCGCGCTCCTTGAAACATTCGCCGAGCAAAATGGCCAGCGCGAGGTATCCGAAGTAAACCGAGGCCATGTAGTGGTAGAGGAAGAGCGTGCGGCCGATCCAGGCCCAGATCAACAGATAGCTGAGATAGCCGATGACCAGGAACGATCGGGTCAGGTTCGGGCGCTCGAGCGCGTTGACGGCGGTGATCGTGATCGCGGTCAGCGCGCCCCACCATAGGAGAGGGTTGCCTCCGCCCCACACGGTTTGCACATCGCCCGTCTTGGGGAAGTTCTGCCAGTATGCGATCGGGCGCAGCATCAGCGGCCAGCTCCACCACGGCGACGCGTACGGATGGCTGGCGGACGCGACGCTCTTTTCATACCAGACGATGTCTTTGTAGTAGAAGAACAGATCTGAGATGCCGCCCCACCATCCGAACCAGTAATGCGGCAGGAACACCGCCAGGTATACAATCGCGGCGACCGACCCAACCAGCGCGACTGCGCCAACGCTCATCGGCTCCAGCAGGATCGCCAGCGATGGCATCCGCCACGCCGTCGCCGCCGATGACGAGCGGCTGCGCCAGAAAATCTCAGCAAAGCGGATTGCCAGAACCACGAGAACGATCAGCAGGATGTGCGCGAATGTTTCGCCGAACAGGAGCAGCACCAAGCCGAGGACAATACAGATGAGTGCGGTGAAGGCTATCCCGGGCAGATCGAAGGGATCGATCCGAACCGGGACCGGAGCGGGCACTTTGATTTTCTTCGGCTTGGAATCGATTGGCGCCTTTGGCTCGACGACCGGTGGCGCGGCGGGCGCGGCCTTGGGACGGTCCTTCGCCAGCACATAGAGAATGAAACCCATCACCATCAGAAAGGTTATCGCCGGGATATAGAATTTGCTCGCCAGGCACAGGCCCAGCACCAGACCAATCCACGGCAGGATGCGCCGGCGCGCGGGCGCATCGTGGGTCTGCGCGAATCTGAAAAACAGCAGGTACGCGACCGCCGCACAGGTAAGATAGACGATGTCGATGACGGCGTAGTGCGAATCGACCAGGTACATCCCGTCGCACAGGATGATCGCGCCGGCGATCGCTCCGACCAGCCGCGAGCCCGACATCCGGCGCCCGAGCAGGTAGGTGATTCCCACGATTGCGGTCCCAAGCGTCGCGTTGCCGACCCGCCAACTCCACGGATGATCGCCAAAAATGAAAATGCCCGCGGCGATTATGAGCTTGGCCAGCGGCGGATGAGGATCGAGGAAGGACTCGCCGTGCAGATAATGGCGTCCTTGCGCGACGAAATGGACCTCATCGAATACGATCTCGTTGGGATGCCCAAGGTGCCAGAAGCGCGTGATCGCGGCGAGGATCAACAGCGCCGAGATGATGATGGTATCGGTGGCGATCCACGCGGGCGCGACGGCCGGTTCCTCAATGTAATCCTCGACCTGCCGGGGGGGCATGGTGAATCTCCCGAAGAACGCAGCGACGGCGGCATTCAGCTCGCTTTTGCCCTGCAGCCGCGTTGCGCCGTAGTAAACGGCCAGCGCAAGCGCTACCACGTTGAGCGCCGAGGTCGCCATCGCCAGCCCGTCGCGCGCGTCCAGGAACACCACGGTGTTAAGCGTGTGCAGGATGTAAGCCAGATTGATCAAGCTGGTGAGCGAGACAACTACGAAGACTGCAAGCATCTCGGGCGCTTCCAGAGCCAACGGCACCGCAAGTACGACCGCGGGGTAGAGGTACCGCTCGTGCATCCTGGGCGCGACCATGAAGAATCCAAAAATCGCGATGAACGAGGCGAACAGGAGGCGCGTCGGCGTGCGGCCGCGCCACAAGATCCACGCGATGAATCCGTAGAGCGGCACCAGCAGGCTCATCCCGAGCGCAAAGTACGATACTCCCGCGAAAGTGCCCGAATCCGCCTGGCGAAGTCCGCCGATCAGCGCCATCAGGTTGAATGCGTTGACTGAAGTCTCGTGGTAGTAGGCCGCGGTGGAAGTATAGAGCTTGAAAATCCAGCTCCACTCATGGCCGATTTGGAACGGCGCGATGCCGATGATCGCGACCGCAATCAGCGCGACTCCCGACTTGACCCACGTCGCGAAGTCGGCCTCGAGCATCGTCCAGACGCCGAGCACCGGAAGGATCATCAATCCCTGCGGCTTGACCAGCACCGCGATCGCGGCGAGTCCCCACCCGATCTCGTACTGCCGGCCGAGAATCGCCACGATGCTGAGCAGCGTCACGAACGCCATCACCGAATCGCTTTGACCCCAGACCACGGTGTCGAACAGCAGCGGCGGATTCAGTGCGACCATCAGCATCGCGATAAATGCCATCGCGGGCCGGCTGCCACGCCGCACGAACGCATACATCAGAAGCGCCAGCGCGAAGTCGGCGACGATCGCGGGACTCTCGATTATGACCCGGTAAAAATCTCCCGACGCGCCGATGACATGCGCGATGAGCCCCACCACCCACAGCGCGTACAGGTAGCCGGGCGGATAGTCGAGAAAGAATCCCGCCTGATAAGTGTGCGCCGGACCGTAGGTCGCGATTTGGCCCGCCCACGCCTGGTAGTCGCCAACGTCGGGGCCGAAGCCGGGAAAAAACGGCATCACCGCGAGCTTCACGGCGGCCAACGCGCCGAGCACGAGCAGCGCGGCGGTAATCCCGGAGTCGCGATCGTCGATGAGCGGGCGGAGGTAGTCGAAGAGCGCGTAGGCGACCAGCCCGATCAGAATCGCGCCGGCAATGAATCCCGCCAGTTTGCCGCTGGGCCCTTCAGGAGCCGATGCGGCCGCGATCGAAAATACCGACAACGCGGCAGCGGTCCACCGCAAAAATGGTGTCCCCGCAATCCATCCCCGATCGCTGTCGCCCGCGACCTTCAACGCTCGATCATCCTGCTATTGCCCATATCGCGCGCCGCTAAGATAGCGGTTATTGAGGCTGCGATGAACAGCCTCGGGCATCAGGCCCGGCCGGGCCACCGCCGGCCGGCGCGCTCGCAAGTCGGCTGGCGACGCCGTTGGGGTGCGATCTATGATGCGAGACTGGTGTGAAGGAGAACCCATCGATGCGACTGATTCATACGGTATATGAGCCCGCCGGCGAAGGACCTCATCCCACGCTAATCGCGATGCACGGGTTCGGCGCCAATGCGCTCGACCTCCTGGGACTCGCGCCGTATGTTGCGGGCGGCCGCTTCATGGTGATTTGTCCGCAGGGTCCGATGGAAGTGCCGATCGGTCCCACGCGCGGTTACGCATGGTTTCCGATTCGGATGGGCGCCTCCCCCGATCGCGCCGCGATTGACGACGCAAACAAAATGCTGACCGCGTTTCTCAATGCGGCGCTGCAGAAGTATCCGGTCGATCGAAAAAAACTGGTGGTGCTGGGATTCAGCCAGGGCGGCATGCTGGCGTATCGGCTCGCGCTCAGAAATCCCTCGAAGTTCGCGGCGCTGGTGGCCCTCTCGACCTACTTTCCCGCCGACTTGAAGGATGAAGTCAGCGATCCCGCCGCTCTCGAAGCGCTGCCGACGCTCGTTGAGCATGGCCGCGCTGACGAGATGATCGAGATCGCGCGCGGGCGCGCGTCGGTGGAATCGTTGCGCGCCCTGAAGGTTCCGCTGACCTATCGCGAGTACGATTGCGGTCACGAGATAACCGCCGAGGGGCTGAACGATCTGTCAAACTTTCTCACCGAGAAGGTGCTCGAACCGATCGTCGCGGTGTAAAGCCATGAGTGACGACACCACTTCAGCGCAAGCGTTTGCGAAACTGCTCGCGGTCGTCACGGAACTGCGCGCCCGATGCCCGTGGGATCGCGAACAGAAACTCGCCGACACGCCGCGCCATCTGATCGAGGAAGCGTACGAGGTGGGCGACGCGATCGCGCGCGGCAACTTTCCCGACGTCGCGGAGGAACTTGGCGACGTGATCGTGCAATGCCTGTTCGCCGGCTTGATTCTTGCCGAGCAGTCAAAGTTCGACATCGCCACCGGCCTGCGAAACGCCGCGGAAAAACTCATTCGGCGCCATCCGCACATCTATGCCGACACGCGGGCCGATAGTGTCGGGCAGGTCCTCGAAAATTGGGAACGGATCAAACAGCAGGAACGCGAGCGCAAGGAGCCCGACGGCGCGAATAGTCTCGCGCACGTCGGCCGCGGACTGCCGTCGATGATGCGCGCGGAAAAGCTCGGCGAGAAGGCGCGCCGCGCCGGCATGGATTGGGGCAATATTCGCGAAGTGCTGGCGAAGGCTCGCGAGGAAATCGCCGAGATCGAGCATGCAGTCGATCGCGGCGACACCGCCGGCGCCACCGAGGAAATCGGCGACCTGATGCTCGCGGTCGCCAATGCGCCCCGCTTCATCGGTAAAGATGCCGAACAGACGCTGCGCGCCGCCTGCGACAAGTTCGTCGCGCGATTTGACGAAGTCGCGCGAATCGCCGCATCGCGCGGCCTCGATCTCAAAGCGATGACCCCGTCCGAAATCGACGCGCTGTGGACCGAAGCGAAAGCCGCGATGCGCGCCGCGGGCCCCCGCATGAAGCAATGAATTGAACCGCTCTATTGCTCCGGCGCTCGCGCACTGTTAGAAATGACTGGTTATGCCTCATATTCCAGTTCATCCATCGGCCGAGAAGCGCCATCGGCAAAGCGTCAAGCGCGCCGAGCGCAACCGCGTCGTCCGGACACGTGCCCGCACGTTGGCCAAGACCGCGGCGGAAACTATCGCATCAAGCACCGACGAAGCTGCGGCGCGCGAAGCGCTCAAGCAGGCCACCAAGGTGCTGTACAAGGCGATCAGCAGCGGCACCATGCATCGCAACACGGTGCGCCGCAAAGTTGCACGGCTGTCCTCCAGCCTGCATCGCAAGTTCGGCAAGAAAGCGTAAGCGAGCCGCTCGCACGGGCGGTTTCTAGTCGGGCGCGCTCATCAGATCGAGGATCAATCC
>NZ_JBEKFG010000016.1:0-49019 GCF_050013435.1 Binatus sp. (SeqCode)
GTGAATGAAGCGGCGAAAGCTGCGGGACGCCGGCTGCGGGTCTTCGAGAACTTCATGTACTATCCGCCGCACGTCAAGGCGCGCGCGCTGGTCAAGGAAGGCGCAATCGGTGAGCCCATCTCGGTGCGTATCAAGACGGCGGCCGGACGTTTCGATGACGGCTGGCGGGTGCCGGCCACGTCGCTGGCCTGGCGCATGAATCCGGAAACCTGCGGTGGCGGCCCGACCTGCTTCGACCACGGCTACCATTGCTACAACATGGCGCGCTTCTTCATCACCGAGCCGGTCGAACGCGTGCACGCGTGGATTCACGTCAACCGGTTTGGGTCCGACGCCTTCTACGACGGGCCGGCTTTGATCAGTTGGAAGTACGCCGGGGTACCCAAGTTCGGTAGCTGGGAAGTCATCGCGTCGGTGGGCATGCGGGTACGCTCGAAGTACTACGCCAGTGACGACCGCATCGAAATCCACGGGACCGAGGGCATCATCTGGATCAACCGCTGTTCCGGTTCGCTTCTCGACGAGCCTGCGCTGGTCCTGTATCGGGACGGCGAGACGCGCGCCTGGCACGACATCCCAACCGACTGGTCGGAAAGTTTTCGACTCGGCGTGCACGATTTCATCGACGCGTTGATTGAAGGCCGCCAACCTCCACAGGATGCCGACGATGCAGCGGCAACGCTCCGCTTCGCCATAGCAGCCCACGTCTCGGCCTGCGAGCACCGCGAAGTGCGTCTCGACGAGATCGGGCCGGACACCAGAGCACGACTCCCGATCTGACTTGGCTCTCCGTCCCGAGAACTCGTGAAGGTGCGCTGCGCCATTTTTCACTAGGGTGAAAGTTTGCTAAATCACGGGTATGAATCTGCGCCATACCGTCGCGATTGCGCTTGTGGGCTGGTATCTGATGGTGCCGCCGAACCTTGCGAAAACCTCCTGCAGCTGTGCTGGAGGTTTTGAGGGCCGGATATTCGACGCATGGATTGGATCCAACAAGCGTATGGATAACTGCAACAAGTGGGGCAAGGTCGCCGACTTCGACACGCCGTTTTCACAGTGGTCGGGGATTGGCGTTTTCGATACCTATCCTGAGTGTGAAGCTCAGCGCGGCAAAAATCTTTTACAGGAAGATAACCCTATATTCCCCGGTCCGCCGTCGATGCAGCAACGATGCGTCGCGGCCGCCGATCTCAAGGTGAATTAGGCGATACGCAAGACGCGCGGAAGCGGCGATGCGACGGCTCCGGCGTGCCAGGGCGTGCTGCGAGGCGCGCGAGGCAGGGTTAGTCAGAGAAATTCCGGCTAATCTTCCTCGAACTCCCGACCTTTAACGAAGATTGCCGACTGGTCGCCAAAGTAGCCCAGCCGCTCCTCCTGCCAGAAGCGAAACTCGAAGCGCAGCACAACCCGCTTCGGCCCTTCGCGGACCTTGGTCTCTTTGGAATGGAGCCGCAGCGGCGGTCCAATGGTTACCAGACTTCGGAAATCAGCACGATGGATGCGGTTGCCGAACCCGACCCATCCCTCCTCCCATCGACAGCCGTGCAGGAAGTAGGCGTGAAGGCATCCGAGGTTGCCGGTCAGCAGTATAAGGTCGGGCCCCGATACGTGGCGAGGATGGACGGCTGGATCGCCCACTTGATACCGCCCGACGGGCAGCGGGCGCGTAGTGTCCATACGCGCTTCGATCTCTCGATCCGCGGGGTCGACAGACATTACCTCGTCGACCAGGAATGCCTCGCTCGAATATGGAAACGTCGAGACGAAGCGCTCGAGCTCAAGCTTTGAAGGTGCGCTCACGGCGGCAGATCATCCCAAGCGTGATGAGAAATGACAAGCGGCGGACCAGTCTGAATACTGAGTGCAGGGGTCACCCCCTAGCCGTTGGCACGGCTGGCCAGTACTATGACGCGTTGCCACCGGAGGCCCGAGAGGGGAATCGTCCAAATGCAATACTCGAGAAAATCTGAATCGGTAAGGGCGCGCGCGCTTCGGCGCGCGTTAGGGGCGCTGCTGATCTGTTCGGCGCTGGTGTGCGTCGCCGCGCCCGCAGCACGGGCCGGGTCCGACGCTTTATGGATCGGAGCCTCGGGCGACTCCCGGGTTGACGAGTACTTGCCCAGTCAGCTTAAGAGCAGCGGCACGCCAACCCCGCTCACTATTTCAGTTGGCACATACGCTTATGGGGCTTGCTTCGACAAGTCGAAAAATCTCTGGGTCACGGATGACGATGAAGAGATTCTCGAATTTACCGCCTCGGAGCTTAAGAAGCTCCCAACCGTTCCCAGTCCCGCCGTAACGATCAGCAGCTCGTCGTTCGCGGTCGTAACTAGCTGCGCCTTTGACAAGCACGGCAATCTCTGGGTGGGAGACTACGATAATAACAGTCTGGATGAGATCTCTGCGGCGCAACTGAAAGCCGGCAGCGGCCCGATCACTCCGGCCGTCATAATTACGGGCTCTTTCGCGGAGCCGGCCTTCGTCACGTTCGACAAATCCGGAAATCTCTGGACCGACGGAGAAGCTAACGACGAACTCTTCGAATTCTCGGCTTCTCAGCTCACCTCCGGCGGCAGCAAGACCGCGAAAGTCGTCCTGGAGGGCGGCGGGAGTTTGAGCGATCCGGGTCAGATCGGATTCGACGGCAAGGGCAATCTCTGGGTGACAAATTACGGGAGTGGTACTGGTGATACTGTCGTGAGGTTCTCGAAGAGCCAGCTCATCAGCTCGAACGACGACCCGCCGACTGTCACGATCAGCAGCTCAAGCCTGGTTGGACCATGGGGCCTCGCTTTTGATTCCGGCGACTTGTGGGTGTTGAACTATGGCGATTATGACGCTTTAGAGTTTTCGCCTGGTCAGCTGAAAAGCAGTGGCACGGTCACTCCGAAAGTTGTCCTGACGGGTGCCACTACCCGGTTTAATTGGCAAATCACCTTCGGTCCCGCGTTCGGGAAGCTGCCCTAGCGAACCCGGTTGATTCTTCGGGTGGAGCGACGCGGGCGGCCTTAGCATTGGGTGCAGGGGTCACCCCCTGCCGCCGATTTGACGCTCGAGCGGCTATCGGGTAAAACGGCGTGTCTGCAAAATCAAAAGCGGAAATTCCGGCTTAGGCCCTTTTGCGTCTGTCACCCGATCGGTGGGCGCGCGCCTGAGCCGCGTGAGGTTAACCCAAAGATAGTTTGCCCGAACCAAATTACGGCTGGAAGGCCCGAGAGGGGAATCGTTCAAATGCAATACTCGAGAAAATCTGAATCGGTAAGGGCGCGCGCGCCTCGGCGCGCGTTAGGGGCGCTGCTGATCTGCTCGGCACTGGTCTGTGTCGCCGCGCCGGCCGCACGGGCTGCGTCAGGCGCTCTATGGATCGTCGACGAGGACAATGACCGGGTTGACGAGTACTTGCCCAGTCAGCTTAAGAGCAGCCACACGCCAACTCCACTCACGATTTCGATTGGCGCTGCGCCTTATGGGGCGTGCTTCGACAAATCGAAGAATCTCTGGGTCACGGATGACGATGAAGAGATCCTCGGCTTTACCGCCTCGGAGCTTAAGAAACTCCCAACCGCTCCCAGCGCCGCAGTAACGATCACCAGTTCGTCGTTCTCCGGCATCGAGGGCTGCACCTTTGACAAGCACGGCAATCTCTGGCTGATGGACCGCGGCAATGACAGTCTGGATGAAATCTCTGCGGCGCAACTGAAAGCCGGCAGCGGCCCGATCACTCCGGCCGTCATAATTACGGATTCTACGCAGATGTCGTCGGCTGCTCCGGGCTTCGTTACGTTCGACAAATCGGGAAATCTGTGGACGGACGGCCGAGAAGTCGATGAGCTCTTCGAATTCTCAGCTTCTCAGCTCACCACCACCGGCGACAAGACCGCGGCAGTCGTCCTGGGGGGCGGCGGGAGTTTGAACGATCCGGGTCAGATCGGATTCGACGGCCATGGCAATCTCTGGGTGGGGAGTTACAGCGATGATACCGTCGTGGAATTCCCGAAGGGCCAACTCAGCACCTCGAACAACGACGCGCCGGCTGTAACGATTAGCAGCTCAAGTCTGGACGGACCATGGGGCCTCGCTTTTCACGGCAGCGACTTGTGGGTGATGGACTACGCTGATGTCAACGCACAGGAGTTTACTCCCGGTCAGATTAAGGCGACTGGGTCGCCTGCTCCGAAGGTTCTCTTGACCGGTGCTGCAGCCAAATATTCGTGGGGAATTACGTTCGGTCCCGCGTTCGGCAAGCTGCCCTAGCGAACCCGGTTGATTCTTCGGGTGGAGCGACGCGGGCGAACTCACGCAGATGGACCTGGCAAAATCGCGGGCGGACAGGTTTTGCCGGGTAAACATCTTGACGATTCGGTTCGATTCGGACCGAGCTTCCTTGATCGCGATTGCGGGTCTGCTACGATTGTCGCCGCGATGGGCGCCTCATCACCAACCGGAAGCAGTTTCAGGCCGCGACTGACGCAGGACGAGAAAACCGCGGAAACGCGGCGCCGCCTGCTCGACGCGGCGATTGTGTGCCTGATCGATCGCGGCTACGCGAACACGACGACTTCCGAAATTGCCGAGCGCGCCGGCCTTTCCCGCGGCGCGCAACTCTACCATTATCCCAAGAAAGAGGAATTGCTCACCAGCGCGATCGAGCACCTGTTCGAGTTGATGTTCGGCGAGATGAAGGAGAAGGTCAGCCGGCTGACCAATGAGAACGATCGGCGGGCCATGGCGATCGATTTGCTGTGGGAGATTGCCAACGGCCGGCTGGCGACCGCGTGGCTCGAACTGGTGGTCGCGAGCCGCA
Source organism: Binatus sp. (SeqCode) (assembly GCF_050013435.1). GTDB lineage: Bacteria > Desulfobacterota > Binatia > Binatales > Binataceae > Binatus. The sequence continues at coordinate 4,805 of NZ_JBEKFG010000016.1, forward strand.
CCGATTCGTACCTGCGCGAGTCGGTGAGCGCGGTGAACAATCGGATGTCGGAATTTATCGGTCAATCCTTCAAGGAACTCTTCCCGCGTCCCGACGCGGCCGGCGCGGACTACGAGCTGATCCCGCAAATCGTGTGCCTGATCCTCGAAGCGATGACGCTCAAGGGTCAGACGATGAGCCCGAAGCTGACGGCAAGAATCCTGGACGCGCTCAAAACTGTGAAGCTGTAGCCGCGCCGCCCGGGCGCCGGAACTCCCTTACCCGGGAAGCGCCGGGCTTGCGCCGGCGCCGAGGTCACCGGCTCGCGCCAGGTAGCGCGCGGGGAACCGGCTGTTGAAGACGAACCCGGAAATCAGCAATGCCGTCGGCAGCGCAAATCCCAGTCCCAGCTTGCCCAGGTTGCCGCCGATGATGACGCCGGTCTCAGCCAGGCCGGCGTTGACGGTCATCAGTCCGCACCAGACAAGAGTCATCACCAGGTTAAGCCGGATGAAGACCGGATGATCCCAGAGCTCCCGCGGCGCGTTTTCCCGCCCGTAGGCAGTGGTGAACGGATGGCCAATCGCGATCGAACCCCACGCCGCGGCCGCGAAGCATGACCAGATTACGACCGTGCTGTAGGTCGGGAATACGGCCGATTGCAGGCCGATCGTGAGGATCGAAGCGATCGCGAAGAAGGCGAGCCCGGTCCAGTCCATCAGTCTGATCGCGACGCCGCGGCGCGACCGCGCGGCCATAAATACCAGACAGAGGATTAACCCGCCGCCGGCCGCCACGCGCCAGTAATTGGCGCCGGAAGCGAAGCCGTACAGGACCCATGGCCCGAACGTCAGCAGGCCGATTGCAACGCCCGAAAGTTTTTTATCCTCCGCCACGCACGCGCCCTCCTTCACTGGCAATCGCGCCAATCAGCGCCCAGCCGATGATCGGAATCCCGGCAGGATTAAGGATAGAGGAACGGCGCTTCGCCGCCAAAGGACCTTGATGACCCGCGATGTCCAGGCTCAACGACACTCTACCCCCGGGCGGGGGCGGGCAGCTGCGCGCGCCGTGCGATGTCGGCCATCAGCAACAGCATCGCGAGCGGTGCGATTGGAATCATCGCTCGACCGGCCAGTGAGCGCGCGAACAGCGGCAGCAGCCATACGAATGCGAGCAGCGATTTTTCCCACGGGAGGAAACCCGAGCGCCGCCCTTCCATCGCAACCCATGCGATGGGCAACGCAAGCACGACCAGGTCGTAGTCCATCATGTAGGGCGTCGCCAGCAATATGCCGGTTGCGAGCGCGGCGGCGCGAAGCTCAAATTTGGCGGTTCGCCGGCATATCCAGATGAGAGCGGACACGGTTACCAAGCTTACCGCGAATTGGAATGAGTAAGCGGTCGCGACGCTGAATCCCCACAGGCGCGCGGCCGCAAACGCGCTCTGCAGTTTCTCGAATCCACTGCCGCCCTGCTCGAGCACGACATGGCGGGTGAAGCTGACGCTGGTAAAAAAAGCCCGCCAGCTTTGCTCGCCGAATATCGCCAGCGACAGAGCCGCGAACAATACCACCGTGACCGATGCCGATCCGATCGCGCGCCAGCGGCCGTGGTCGATGGTCCTGGGCGGAGATTCAAGCGAGGCAGAGGTGGAGATTAAAAATATCGGCACGAGCACGCCGTACTGCGGCTTGTAACTCATCAGCCCGAACATCACGCCGGCGAGAATCGGGCGGCGCTCAAGCGTCAGCAGGGCGGCTCCGAGCAAGCCGAGAGTGATAAATCCATTCTGCCCGTTGGTCAGATTGACCATCGCGCCGGGAAAAGCGATCGCCAGCCAAAGCGCATCGCGCTCGGGATCGATCTTCCACATGACCCCGAGATAAACGGCGAAGGTTGCCGCGGTCCATGCGAGCAAAGACCAGACGTACGGCGCAAGTGCGAGTGGCAAGATTGCCAGCAGATACATCGGCGGGTAGTGGAAGCCGGCGAAGCCAACCGCCGGGTCGGCGACCGCCCAGCGTTCTACGGACCACAGGCGTGCGACGTCGTAAACGGCGGCCGGAGCGCCGTGGAGCGTCAGCCAGGAGGCAGACCACGGGTCGATAAAGTCGGCGCCGATGGGATGCCCGGCGGGATCGACGAGACCCTTGCTCGACATCAGCCAGGCGATGGCGCTTACGAGGTAAACCGCGAGGAACAGTTTCGGATATACGATGAGGCGCCGGCGCGTGAGCCACGGCGCTCGTCTGAAGAAGTCGAGTATCGAACTACCCACTAAGCTGCGCGCGAGTCTCTCCCACAACTGCAATCGACGGGGATCGGCTCCGCTGCGGGCAATCTAGCGCAAGACGCATCCCTTCCAAAGCGCCACGAGGGGAGCCTGCACCGGCGCGGCTGGAGCAAGTCAGCGGCGGGCGTCGGCGTCGCGCGAAACCTCCATCCAGGCGTTGATGAGATCGTCGGCCTCGTCGGGCTCGAGGCGGCCATCTTTCACGGCGGCGAGGATTTCAAGGATCGCGTCGTCGCGACTGAGTTTTTCAGTTGCGCCCGGCGTGAACCGCGACGACTGACTATCAGGGGCCGGCTTTTCAGCGGTGGACTGAGTAGTTGATTGAGTAGTGGACTGAGTAGCGCCGCCGGATCGATCATGCGAACGGTTGCGCACGTTGCGCGCGGCTTCGCGGATCTTGTCGCGCATCTCGCGCGCGGCCTGGCGCACCCGCTCGCGCATCTCATGGCGCGCCTCGCGCGAACCGCCGCGCACGGCGTCGGCGACCAGGTCGCCGACCTCCTTGCCAAGCTTCGAGAGCCGCTCGCCGACATCGCCGGGAACCGACTCCTGGATTTCGGAGACCGCACGCTCGACTTCGCGGAGTCCTTCGCTGACGCTGCGTTTCACGTCGCGGGTAACTCCGCGCACGATGGTGCTGGACATCCCGCCGCTCTCGGCAACGAACTGGCCGGCGGCGTCGAGTACGCTGCGCACAAAGGCGGGAATCTCGCCGCCAAGCTCGTCGGCGAGATCCTCGAACGGGGCGGAGAATCCGCCGCCCATGCGCGAGCGGTAGCCGCGGCCGGAGAAATCGCGCTCGCGCGCGTCGGCGCTGGCGACGATCACGTCGGCGCCGCGCGTCTCGACGGCAAGTTTCAGGCGCGCGCCCAAGGCCGGGTCGGGACCGATCGGACCGCGAACGTGATTGCGGCCGAGGCGCTCAAGCCCCGCGGCGTCGACGCCGTAGGTGCGGATTCGGCCCCATCCCGCGGCGGCGTCGAGCTCGAGCGAAGCGTTGGCGTCCACCTCGACGTTGACCCGTCCACGGCTTCTAACGCTCCAGGTTTTATCGGCCGGAAACGGACCGGCGAGATAGACCGCGCCGCCCACATCCTCAAGATTGAGCGCGCCGCCGAGGCGGGCGATACGCACGCTGCCGTCGACAAAGCCCACTGCGATTTCGCCGGCGACGCTGTCGGCCGCGAGTTTGCCGCCTATTTTGCCGATCCGGACTGCGCCGGACAGGTTCGCGGCGCGCACTTTGCCGCCGACGACGCCGGCTTCGACGTGGGCGGCGTCTTCGATTTCGAGATGTCCACCGACGACGCGGGCGATGAACGGCGCGTGCAGGCCACGCAGCCGCGCACCGCCGGCGATTTTTTCGATCGCGACTTCGCCATCGATGGCGCGGCAATCGAATTCGCCGGCGACCAGGCTGAAGGTGATCGCGCGGGCGGATTCGACCGAGAGCGCGCCGCGGACTTTGAGGCCTTCAACCGAACCGGCTTCCTTGATGGAGACGTTGCCGCTGACGGTGTCGCCAATGGAGATGGCGCCGAGGCGGCGCGCGTGGAGATTGCCGCGGACGCGCTTGACGACGAAGGGGGTGGCGAGATCGGAGACGTCGAGGTTGCCGGCGAGATCTTCGATTTCGACCGCGACGCCGGCGGGGACCGTGACGGCGGCGTTGTCGCGCAGTGTCACTTCGGCGACGCCGGCGTCGCGAGTTATTTCGGGCGCGATGCCCGTATCGATTTCAACTAACGAAGGTTGGAGACCGGCGCCAGAAACTTTCAGATTTCCGGCTGCGCGCAGGATGCGGATTGATTCAACTCCTTCAAGCGTCGAGATAGCCATGGCGGATTTCCTCCGTTTTTTTCAGTTTTTTCAGTTGCCTGATTGTTCTAATCGTCTTTGGTGCGGGGTCCGTTGAGCGCGGCGAGCGCTTCCTCGGGGCTGAGCTTGCCGCCCTTCAGATCGGCCAGGACCGAGCGGCGCCGCGAGCCGTCGTCGCCGGAAGGCGCGGCCTCGGGAGCGGATTTGACGGAGTAGCCGAGCGCGGTGATGACTTCGTCGAGTCGGGCGCGCACGGTCGGGTAGGAGACGCCGAGTTCGCGCTCGACTTCGCGGATTACGCCGCGGTTCTTGATGAAGACCTCGACGAAATCGATTTGCGCACCGCTGAGCTTGAGCAGGGCGGGCGGGGCGAATTCGCCGTCGATGGAGATCGAGCAATCAGGGCATCGCAGGCGCGCGACTGTCAGATTTCCATCGCATGATGGGCATTTAAGAATTATTGGCCGCATGGGGGAGAATATTGACCTAAATATTGATTTTGTCAAGTTCAGATTAAGATTCTTAATTTTTCAGCGAAACCACAGATAGCAAGTGGGCTTGCATGAATCGCAGGCAACAGACATCCGATGCGCGCCGTAAGTCGCCTTTTTCACATATTGATTTCAAGGTAAAACGAGCAATTCATACCACCCCTTGTGGTTCTTGGACGGCCAGGCTCTATCGGTAGTTTCGTTCCGTCAAAATTAATTTTCACTGGACACCGGGGTCGTGGCGAACGGACGGGTGGTCCGCTTTGGGGCGAGGCGTGGGGTATCGTGACTTCGTGCATACCGTACGCGTAGCACACTAAATCCGCCGGGGGCAGGCTGAACAGATCATCCCTAGACGCGGAACTCCTACTCCCCTGACGTTTTCCCGATTCTCTAAGCAGCAGGCGCGGGGTGCTGCTGGCTCAGGCAATGAACGGAGCCGAGGCCCCAGACCAGGTCCGCCGACGGGACGCCGACGACGCGGCGGCCGGGGATGAGTCGGGAGAGCGTCGAGGCCGCGACGGAATCGGTGGCGGCGTCGAAGGTCGGCATCAGGACTGCGCGGTTGGCTATATAGAAGTTCGCGTAGGAGGCGGGCAGGCGCGTGCCGTCGTAGATGACGGCCGGGGGCATCGGTAGAGTTTCGATTTTGAAGGGACGGCCGTCCTGATCGCGCATCGCGCGCAGTCGCTCGAGGTTGTCGCGCAGGACCGGGTAGTTCACGTCGGCGGGATCGTCCTCGAGGACGGTGACGATAGTGTCGCGGGCGACGAAGCGCGCGAGGTCGTCGATATGGCCGTCGGTGTCGTCGCCGGCGATCCCATCGCCGAGCCATAGCACGTTGGTCCCGCCGAGATACGTGCGCAGGTAATCCTCGATGCCGGCGCGGTTGAGGGCGGGATTTCGATTGGGGTTGAGCAGGCATGACTCGGTGGTGAGGACCGAGCCGGCGCCGTTGACGTCGATCGAGCCGCCCTCGAGCACGATGCCCGGCTCGATCACATCGAAGCCGTAGCGGCGCCCAAGTTTTTGCGGGACGACGTCGTCGAGATCGAAGGCGCCGTACTTCTGGCCCCACGAGTTGAAGCGCCAGTCGAGCGCGATCTGATTTGGGCCGGCGGACGAATCGGTTGCGAGGCGGTTGACGAAAACCGGGCCGTGGTCGCGCACCCATGCGTCGTTGGTGGGCAGATAAAATATATCGACAGCCCGATTCGCGGCGTCATCGCTATCGCCCCGGCGGCGGGCGGCGTCGCGAATCATCGCACGCACTTCATCGATCTGCGTTTCGTTGTTGACCATCAGTCGGACGGGCTCGAATCGCGCGATGGCCGCGACCATCTCCGCATAGATCGGCGGGATGACGTCGAACTTGCCGGGCCAGGTGTCGAGATTGTGCGGCCATGCGAGGTAACAGGCGAGATGCGGCGCCCATTCGGGGGGCATCCGGTAGGCCGAGAGCAGGCGGCGATGCTCAGGTGAAATGGGATTCACGACTACGATCGAAAGCGGCGCGTCAGGTCCGTGTAGGCGTCGATTCGGCGATCGCGCAGGAAGGGCCAGTTGCGGCGGACTTCCTCGATGCTGGCGAGGTCGCATTCGACGACCAGGGTTTCCTCGGCGCTGGTGCTGGCGCGCGCGATTACTTCGCCAAACGGATCGGCGACAAAAGAATCGCCCCAGAACTCGAGTTCACCCTCGACGCCGACGCGATTGACGGCCGCGACGAAGACGCCGTTGGCGATGGCGTGGCTGCGCTGGATCGTCTCCCAGGCGTTTTGCTGTTTGGGGCGGACTTTTTCCGGCTCGCCATGCCACCATCCGATCGCGGTGGGATAGAACAGGATCTGCGCGCCAGCCATCGCAGTGAGCCGTGCGGCTTCGGGGAACCATTGATCCCAGCACACGAGCACGCCGAGCGGGCCGCGCGAGGTGGGGTGGGCGACGAAATCGAGATCGCCGGGGGTGAAATAATATTTTTCGTAATAGCGGGGATCGTCGGGGATATGCATCTTGCGGTAGCGGCCGACGATTTTCCCGGCCTCGTCGATGACGGCGGCAGCGTTGTAATAGACGCCCGCCGCGCGACGCTCGAAGATCGACGCGACGATGATAATTTTCCGCGCCTTCGCCACGGCGCCGAGCGCGTCGGTGGTGGGGCCGGGAATCGGCTCGGCGAGATCGAAAAATTTCGGGTCCTCGGTCTGGCACGGGTAGTGCGCGCCGAACAGCTCCTGGGTGCAGACGATTTGCGCGCCGCGCAGTGCGGCCTCCTCGATTTTGGCGATTGCCTTGTCGAGATTGAGGCGTGGCTCGGGCGCGCAGCTCATCTGGATGAGGCCAATGGCGACCTTGTCGGCTTGCGATCCCATGACGATATTGTGATAGCAACCGGGCGCGGCGCGCGCCATCACCCTTAGCCTCTTGCGACACACGGAGACTCGCGTCGTTGCAGTGCAATCGAGTTACATGGGGCACGAAACATTTTCTTAATCAGCAGTTGCATGAGCAGCGCCGTGATATTCTAATAGAGCGCGCAATAGGAACGCGCGCTGGAGCAATATATCGGGACTGCCCGCCGCTGATAGCCGGGTCCTGCGCAAGGGAAGGCCGCGAACCCCGCCAGGTCCGGAAGGAAGCAACGGTACCGGCTGCCACCCTGTGCCGCAGGGGTGCCTGGCTATCATTCGACGGGCAGTTCCGTTGCGAAAAGATATCGCGATGGCCGAATCCCAGACGACACATCTCGTACTTGCGCGCAAATGGCGCCCGGAGCGCTTCTCGGAGCTGGTGGGCCAGGAGCACGTGACGCGCACGCTCGGCGAAGCGCTGAAGCGGGGCCGAATAGCGCACGCGTTTCTGTTCACCGGGATTCGCGGCGTCGGCAAGACCACGGCGGCGAGAATTCTCGCGCGATGCCTCAATTGCGAGCAAGGACCGACCGCGGAGCCGTGCGGCGAATGCGCGGCGTGCGTGGAGATTCGCGGCGGCCGCTCGCTCGACGTCAGCGAGATCGACGGCGCCACCTACCGCAAGATCGAGGACGCGCGCGCGATCATCGAAAATCTGAGCTACCGCCCGGCGCGCGACCGTTTCAAGATTTACATTATCGACGAGGCGCATCAGCTGACCGATTCGGCCTTCAACGCGCTGCTCAAGACGCTCGAGGAGCCGCCGCCGCACGTCAAGTTTATCCTCGCGACGACCGAGCCGCAGAAGATGCCGGAGACGATCCTGTCGCGCCTGCAGCGCTACGACTTTCGGCGCATCCCGTACCTGACGATTCTCGAACGGCTGAAGGATCTTGCACGGCGCGAAGGGCTCGAGGCCGAGGAGGGCGCGCTGCGGCTGCTCGCGCGCGAGGCCGGCGGCAGCATGCGCGATGCGGAGCGGATGCTCGAGACCGCGATGGCAACGACGTCGGACAAGGTGACGGAGGCCGCGGTGGCGTCGTCGCTCGGGGTCGCGAGCCGGACTACGGTTTTGAAACTGGCCGGCGCGATTTTGGAGAAGAACGCAGCCGCAGCACTGGCGCACGTGCGCGAGCTCAAGAGCCGCGGCGCAAACCTTGAATCGCTGGGGCGCGATTTGCTCGAAACGTTCAGAAATCTCGCGGTCGCGAAACTTCCCGCCAGCGACGCGGATAGCCCGCTCGACGATATTCCCGATCACGAAGTGACGGAGCTCAAGCGGCTGGCCGCGGGCGCGAGCTCACGCGACATCATGCGGCTGTTTCGTCTGATGGCCGATTCGCAGGAACAGATTTTGCGCTCGCCGTACCCGGACCTGCTGCTCGAAATGGCGGTGGTGCGGATGGCGTCGCTGGCGGCGGTGATCGACGCCGACGAATTGCTGCGTGCGATCGGCTCGGACAAGACTGTGGCGCCGCCAGCCTCGGGGACTCCACCCGCGCCGTCCGGCGGCGGCGCGAGCAGCCGGGGCGCGGCGAAGCCGGAGGCCTCATCGAAGGAACAACCCAGCGGTGCGCGGCGGCTGCGCGTCGAGGGCGAGGTCAAGGCCGATGCGCCGCTGCGCCATGAGGTTCAAGGCGACAGCCCGCGCGAACTTCCCGAACTGCGCGATTTCATCCGGGGCCGGCGCGCCGCGCTGGCCGGTTTCATGGAGCAGGGCGCGGGACTTGCGCTCGACGGCGACCTGCTGACGGTCACGGCGCGAAACGATATTTACGTCCGCTATCTGAACGACAACAAGCTGGTGATTGCGGAGCTTGCGAGCGAGCATCTTGGCCGCGCGATTCGAGTCGAGCTTGCGGCCAACGGAGCGGCGAAGCTTGCCGATGCCGGCCGCGTTACGATCCCGCTCGGCGGCAATGGCCGGACGCGGGAATTGCCGTCTGCGGCGGCGGACACAACTAATAAGGCAGCCATCGAGAGCGCGCAAAAGGCGATGGCGCCATCGAAGCCGGTTGAATCAACCAGAGAAACCGCGCCGACACCGCCGGCGATGAATGCTGCGTTGCGCGCAGCGACACCCGAGGAACGGCAAGCGGTGCTTGCGGATCCCGCGGTCCGAAGAGTGTTCGATACGCTGGACGCGCGGCTGGTGGAACTCAGGATACCGAATCTCGCGCCGGCTTCGACGAAGGAAGGCGGCGGCCCGGAACCGAAGTAGTACGCTGCGCAGGGGAGCCAGCGGCAAGGAGCAATCAGAGTGGCAGAAATAGATTTGTCGGCATTGATGCAACAGGCGCAAGAGCTGCAGTTGCGAATGAAGGAGATGCAGGAAACGGCGTCGGCCAGAACCGTTGAGGCTCAATCGGGCGGCGGGATGGTGCGGGTGGTCGTGGACGGCTCGCTGCGCGTGCGCAAAATAGAAATCGACGCCGCGATCGTCGCGGCCAACGACAAGTCGATGCTCGAAGACCTGATCCTGGTCGCCGTCAACGACGGTCTGGCTCGCGCGCAGAGGATGCTCGCCGACGAGATGGGCAAGCTCGGTCCGCTCCAGGGTCTGCAGATTCCCGGCTTTGGCGCCGAATGACGGAGCGCGGAATGCCGGAAAACCTGAAGCGTCAGGACGGACTGCCGCCTGCGATGACGCGGCTTGTCAAAGAACTGTCGCGGCTGCCCGGAATCGGCGAGAAGACCGCGTCGCGGCTGGTGTTCAATCTGCTCAATCGGCCGCGCGACCAGGTAATCGCGCTGGCCGAAGCGCTGCTCGAAATGAAAGAGCGTGTCGGTCTGTGCTCGGGATGCTTCGGGCTGTCGGACCATCCACGCTGTGAGATTTGCGACGACGAGAGGCGGGAACGCGACGTGATTTGCGTAGTGGAGGGGCCGGCGGACTTGATGGCCATCGAGCGGGCGCGTATTTTTAGCGGCGTGTATCACGTACTTAATGGGGCGCTGGCGCCGCTGGATGGTATCGGCCCTGACGACATCAAGATGAAGGAACTAATTACGCGCGTGAGTCCGCCCGCGGTCGTTCGCGAGGTGATAATCGCCACCAATGCGACGGTCGAGGGCGAGGCGACCGCGCTTTACATCGCGCGCGCACTGAAACCGCTCGGCGTGAAGACGACGCGGCTGGCGCGCGGACTGCCGGCTGGCGGCGACCTCGAATACAGCGATTCCGCGACTCTGACCAGTGCGCTTAGCGGCCGCCGCGAACTCTAGCTCAAGTGCAAACCATCTTTGGCCGCTCCATCAGCTCAGGAACCGCGGCGCGGGCACGACGGCGCTCGTGGCTCGGCGCAGGTGCGACGATGTTCGCGATAGCAGTGTCGGCGTGCGGTCCGTCGAAGCCGTTGACGCCGGTACAGAGGGGGCGAATCGCGTACGTGACCACCTGCATGGCTTGCCATAATCGCGATCCCAACCTGGCCGGCAGCAAGGGACCGCCGATCGCGGGTTCGTCGCGCGAGTTGGTTGAGGATCGCATTCTGTATCTCAAGTATCCGGCCGGGTACAAACCCAAGCGCACGACGCATAACATGCGTGCGCAGCCTCAGCTTAAGAGTAAGATCGACGACCTGGTGGCTTTTCTGGCCGAGGCGGCGAAGACGACTGAGGCGGCGAAGAACCAGCCGGTGAAGACCGAGGCAGCGAAGACCGAGGCGGCAAAGAGCGACGCAGCGAAGACCGAGGCGGCGAAGAAGAAGTGAAGCAGCCACGGTTGGCGCTAATTCCGAATTCTGCGTAAGATTATTAATCCAATCTCGGGATCGATCTTTCACCCGCAACCGGGCGGCGGCGCATCGCATTTCGCGTCCGCACCCGAAAGGATATTTCGCCATGGCTTTTGAACTTCCAAACCTCCCGTACAGTTTGGACGCGCTGAAACCCCATATCTCCGCCGAGACGCTCGAGTATCACCACGGCAAGCATCACAAGGCCTACGTCACCAAGCTCAACGAACTGATCGTGGGCAGCAAATTCGCGAGCGCTTCGCTCGAAGAGATTGTGAAGACGGCAGAACCGGGGCCGCTGTTCAACAGCGCGGGGCAACATTGGAATCATTCCTTTTACTGGAAATCCTTGAGTCCGAAGGGCGGCGGCGAAGCGAAGGGACCAGTCGCCGACGCGATCAAGAAAGACTTCGGCAGTTTTGATGCGTTCAAGAAAAAATTCAGCGAGCTTGCCGCCGGTCACTTCGGCAGCGGATGGGCGTGGCTGGTGCGCGCGAAGGACGGCGCGTTGCAAGTGATCGCGACCCATGACGCGGGATGTCCGATACGCGAGGGCCAGACGCCGATACTCACCTGCGACGTTTGGGAGCATGCGTACTACATTGACTATCGCAACGCGCGCCCCAAATACGTCGAAGCGTGGTGGGAGCTGGCCAACTGGGATTTCGCGAACGCCAATTTCAAGTAGTCAGCAGCCGCGTACCGCAACGCCCAAGGCGAAGCGCGAAAATTGGGCCAAGCTGGCGGATATCGCCGAACGATCGCTTATCTCTGCCGGGACGATTGCCGCGTCACGCCGGGCTGGGTCCAGCTAAGGCGCAAGGAATGCGAAGCCGCGAGTCGACCTAATCTTTGCGCGCGAACAGGATCTCGTTCCTTAATCTCGATAGTTCGCGTGATCCCGACCGTGCGTGGAACCAACGTTAGAATGGTGCCGCGTAGAACTGTCTGATTCCGATGGCGTCACTGTCACCAAATTGATTGGCGCAACCGGACACACCCTTAACTCGCTGCTGCGAGGAGGGCGATTTATCTTCGGCAGCCGCTCGCGAATTTCGTGCGGTGTCGGGAGGTTCGTCGCATTAGCAGTGGCTCGATCTATGCGTGTCAATCATTAGAAAGACGAATGAATAAAGGCGTCGCACCGGCTGCGACGCGCCGTGAGTGAGGGATTCACTGATATGTCGACTCCCTTTACCACTTCTGTCCGAGCGATCGCTCCTCCGTGCCCCTCCATCGCCCTGGCCGTCGAGGTTTACACCCGGTTTCGTGAACCAAAGCAGGTGACTTGCCCAGAAACAGGCGAGCCTGCGGCGGTTCAGGTGGACGCCAAGATGGCCGCGGCAGCCGCTGCAGTCGGAGTGCCCGCGCTTCGAATCATTCGCTGCACGCAGTGGCCTTGCGCCTGTGGGCGAGGCTGCCTGGGCGAACTGAGCAATCACGGCCCCGCGCGGCGATCGGCCAAGTAACTTTGCGAGCGCTTTGGAGGCGTGAGAGCAATGCCTGAAAAATCTATTCCAACTAAAAAGCTGAGCCATCGGCTCACTGGTCAGGACTCCTCATTTATTTACGGCGAGTCGCGCAACGGGCCGCTGCACATCGGCTCGCTCTCGTTCTTCGAGGACCAGATCACGTATCCGGAGTTGATTCGGCATTTCGAGAGCAAGCTGCATCTGCTTCCGCGTTACCGTCAGCGCCTGGTCCAGGTACCTTTCAATTTTAATCACGCGACGTTCGAGGACGACCCCGATTTCAGGATCGAGAATCACATCAAGCTTCATCAATTGGCGGCGGATACTTCCGAAGCACAGCTAATCGACGCAGCCATGGCGGTCTTCCGCAAACCGCTGGATCTCAACCGGCCACTGTGGGAGGCGCACCTGTTCAACGGCTTCAAAGGCAATCGCTCCGTCATCATGTGGCCGGTTCACCATTGCCTGGTCGATGGCGTGTCAGGAATGGAGCTGTTGAACGTGGTCCTGGATTTCCGGCCGAACCCACCGGCGACAGAATCGAAGCTTGAGCCATGGTCTCCAAAACCTCTTCCGGGGCCGCTGCGACAGGTGATCGATGCCACGCTCGACCGCGCCCAGGCGCAGTTGGACTCGATGCGCCGGTTGAGTCAAATGGCTTTGAACTTTCGATCGTCAGTCAAGGATCTCGGTTCGGATGCCGGCACGCTCGCCAGGTTGGCCCGCCAGCTGATGCGACCGATCGCGGCTGCGCCATGGAACGCCGGCCTGGTAAGCCAGGAGCGGACGATGGCCTGGCTGCGCACGTCGTTTGCAGATGTCCGGGCAATTCGCGCCGCCTTCGGCGGTACCATCAACGATGTCGTGCTGACGATGCTCAGCGAGGGAGCCGCCCGCTACCTCCGCTATCATGGCGGGCAGCCCGGCGCGCCGCTGCGAATCGGATGCCCGGTCAATGTGAGACGTGACGACGAAAGCGGGTCGCTGGGGAATCGGGTTTCGATGATGCTCCCCGAACTGCCAGCAGAACCGATGGATCCGGTGGCCAGGCTGAAACTCGTCGCTGCGGAGACCCAAAGGATCAAAGAAGCCGGGGAGCCGCAGGCGCTCGAAAGATTGATGAGTAATGGCGATGGCGTCTCGCCGGCACTTGTCGCGATGCTCGCCGGAATTGTGACCGCGGCCATGGACACCGCAGTGTCGCTGCAGCGAATCTTCCCATCATGGGCCAAACGCGCGGCACAGCCACTGGGAATAAGCTTTGTCGCCACCAATGTTCCCGGCTCACAGGTGCCGCTCTATCTCGCTGGCCATCGGATGGCCGACTACGTCGGCCTGCTTCCGCTGGGCGGTAATCTCGGATTCGGCGTGACGATTGTCAGCTATAACCAGGATCTCTATTTCACGGTGATGGCTGCGCCCAATCTGATGCCCGATCCCGATCGCATGAAGTCACTGGTCGAGGAGGTCTTCAAGGAACTCAAGCAGGCCGCCGTTGCCAAGAGCGTGCCTGCCGCAGTGCAGCCATCTCGTGTGCAGATACCGATATACACCGGCATGCAGCCCGCGGGCGCAATTGAACCTCCACATCCAGCACATCCAGGGGTCGCAGCATTGAGGGCTCACTGATCGGTGCCGCGTTTGCCGGAGGTCGGGGATTGCTCGAAGCAATGACAGGGAGTCGCGTTAAAGTATCAAGCGCCAGAGTTGGAGACTGTTAGGAGCCAGCCATGAAGCAGTTCACTGTCGGTCATCGCTGCAACTTTTGTGGGCAGGAGATAGTGTCTCTGTTGCCCGACTCGCCCACAGAGGGGTTCGGCGTGCTTTTTCAGGACCGCACCTTTCTTGAGCTGCGCTCGGCCGAGATTCGCGATCCGTCGCGGCAGGTCGCGGAGTACTGGTACTGCTCCGATTATTGCGCGCGTGACGATCTCGACGTACGCATCAGTCAGCGAGAGGAACAAATGCAGCAGAGTTGTAACGCCGATAAGTTACGTTTCGGAGTTCGTTTCGTGGCCTGATCCGGAAAAAACGCGTCTGGTAATCAACCGGCGCATATCGCCCAAGCCTGGGCACGAAAATTGACTTCCGGTTTACGGACGCGCGTGAGCGCTCGCGCCGGATTCAACTCCGCGCGGCCTGCGCGGCTGCGGCGTGCGAATCCACCAAATGGAGCCGCGATCTATGCGGCATCGCCAGCCGATCCGCGATCACGCGATACACGTCGGCGTTCAATCCCATCCCGACGTGACTGCCCGTCACCTCGACGTTTTCCACCGTCGGCGCGCCGCTCAAATCGATACAGCTTTGCCAGTGCACGACACCGTCGGTACGCGAGTACACGTGGGTGGCCGGAACGTGCGCGGGCGATTCGTCGCTCAATATAAGTCCGCACTTGCACGACTCGCTGAGGCATCCGTCAGCCTTGCCGCGAAGTGCGGCGATCGATCGCGCAACCGCCTGCACGGCAAGGTTGGCCGCGTGGCGTGGTTGTCTCAGCGGCGATCCAAGCGAGATCACGCGCTCGACCATTTCGGGCTGCTCGCGGGCAATCTCGCGCGCGTAAACGCCGCCGAGACTCTGGCCGATCACAACGATCGGCTGGTCGAATTTCTCATGGGTGAGCGCAATCCGTGCGTTCAATTTCTGCATCGTTTCGCGCGGGCACTCGGAGTTCGACCAGATTCCCGCGTGGACTGCGCGATGGCCGAGCCATCGGCAAAAATTCGCCAACGGCGCAAGCGTGACGTCGCCAGCCATGAAGCCCGGAATAAGCATGACGACTTTGCTGTTGAGCGGTTGTACGTGTGGCCAGGGATGGGTGAGTGCGCCGAGCCAATAAATGGAGGCCTCGAGCGGAACTCGGAACTCGCCAAGGGAGTCGAGCAGCGAGGGCCGTTGTGGTTGTGGGGCGATTCGCGAAGAAATCTGCGCGCTACCTGGAGTCATTTGTCTCCTTTTTTGGCAGTTCGCGCAGGCAGCGTCTCAAATGGCAGGCGCATGCATGGCGAAACCGCAACCTCGTCATCCCATTCATCCTGTGATGCAACATAACAATATTAAACCGGCTCCGCAATCATTTCTAATGCAAATTTTGATGATTTCGTAATCATCGGCAGCTTTTGACACCCAACGGCTTGCATACTCATGCAGCAAGCGTCCGCGAAGAGGTAAAAAGCCAACAAAACTCGCGAAAGCGCTGTTCTAAATTCCGGCAGCGCCGACGTGCGGCCTCGCCGTGCACGAGAGCATGTGCCGCGATTTTCACCAGGGAAACGTTGCGTCGTGCGTTGGAGAGAGCTCAACGCTTCGGGCCCAATTGGATGTTCTTTGGGCAGGCCGGTTTGCTAACCTAGCCGACTCCAATCCCGGTATTTTGCGAGGTACAAATGGAGTTTGGAATTCAGCTTGGCAACATGGAGCCGGCCCAGTATCGGGCCAACGCGCAAGCCGCGGAGGCGCTCGGCTACGACCTGATCGTCTTTCCCGACCATCTGGTTAACGAAGGTCCGGAGCGGCAATACGATCCGAAGTCGCTGGCGTATGACCATATCGTGATGGCTGCCGCAGTTATCGAAGCCACCAAAAAGATCCGCGTCGGCCATCTCGTGCTGTGCAATTTGTTTCGTCATCCTGCAATCACGGCGCAGAGCCTGATGACGCTGGACCGGCTGAGCGGTGGCCGGCTGGTGGCGGGACTCGGCACCGGATGGACCGAGACGGAATTCAAGATGAGCGGGATTGCGTTCCCGCCAATCACCGAGCGTCTGCGGATGCTCGACGAAGCGATGACCTGCATCCTGTCGCTGTGGAAGAACGAACGCACGACTTTCGACGGTGAGTTCTACCATTTCAAAGATGCGATCATGTGGCCCAAGCCGATACAGCAGCCGCATCCGCCGATAATCCTTGGTGGCGGTGGGAAGGGTCTGCTGCGGCTGGCGGCCAAGTACGCGGACTACATCAACATCATTCCGGATGCGGGCAAGCGCGGCCACATCTCGATGGAGGTCGTGAAGCGCACCACCGACGACTCGTTCCGCGAGAAGGTGCGCTTCGTCCGCGAGGAAGCCAAGCGGCTGGGCCGCAAACCCGACGCCATCCGCGTCAGCAACTTCATTTTCTCGACGATTATTTCGGACTCGCGCGAAGCTACCCGCAAGACCGCCGAGATGATGGCGCCGATGTTCGGCCAGACCGCCGATGATCTGCTGGCGTCGCCGATGATGCTGATCGGAACGGCGCAGGAATTGATCGTCGAGTTGAAGCGGCGCGCGAAGGACTGGGGCACGTCGCAGGTTATCTTTACCGGCGACGTCGCGCAGAACGAAAAGCTGATGCGCAAGCTGCACGAAGAGGTCCTCGCGCACGTGTGAGCGATCGCGCATGTGTCGATAGCCTTGCGCGCTCGGCTCAAGGGGAAGCCGCGTGAATGCGGTCGAAGCAAAGACGCGATGGTATCGCATGTTGCGCCGGTGGCCGCCGCAGGCGGTCCTGCTGGTCACATTCGCGAGCTTCTATTTTGCGATCGGACCCGGCAACTACTTCGCGGTCGACGAGGCGATGGAGCAGGAGACCGCGCAGGCGCTGATCCTCAGACGCACGATTGACATCCCGGTTATGCCCGATGCACGGTTCGGCCGCGGGCAAACCTTCTACACGGTAAAGGGACCGGGTCTTCCGTTGGTCTCACTTCCGTTCGTATATCTCGGGCTGAAACTCGACGACGCGATTGGCTCGATGAACGGTGGTCAGCTTGCGGGGCCTCCGATCGGGGTGGCGGAGCATCCGCTACGCTGGGGCGGACGGCTGGCAATCTCGGCTTCACTGATTGTCAACGCGCTGGTCGGCGGCGCGATTGTCGCCGTCCTGTTCATGGTCGGGACGCAACTCTCGCCCAAGCCGCGGGCCGTACTGTTGATGGCAATAGCGGCCGGGCTTGCGACCCTGGTCATGTCGGAGGCGACCCACTTCTATCAGCACGCGCTGGACGCGCTGATGGTAATCCTGGCGTTTTGGTTCTTTTCAGTGAAAAACCCCGGTGAGCTCTCGAGCAGCGCTATTTTCGGGGGCTTGAGCCTTGGGGTGGCTATCCTGGCGCGTCCGGACGCCGTCCCCGCCGCGGTCGTCTTATGGCTGTACGGCGCGGCGGTGGCATGGAAGCTGGTTCGGACTTTGGATGATCGATGGTCGCGAATGATACGCCGCGCGGGGCTCGCGACGATCGGCCCGGTGGGCGCAGTGGCCGGCTCCATGTATTTCAACTACCTGAGATTTGGGAGCGCGATTCAGTTCGGATATACCGAGGACCGAGCGCGTTTCGTGCTCGACGTGGGCCAGATTGCAAAGGCGATCGGCGGTTACCTTGTCAGCCCCGCGCTAAGCATCTTTGTGTTCGCTCCACCGCTGATTCTTGCACTCGCGCTAGGCCGTCGCGCCTACCGCCGATGGCCGCTGGAGACCGTGGCCCTCCTGTCGGCGGCGACGGCGCATCTATTGATGATTTCGTCCAACAAGACCTGGGGCGGCGATTTGTCGTACGGACCCAGGTACATGCTGGAGGCGATCGTGTTGCTGATGCCGCTGACGCTGCCTGCCTTCGAGATGGCCGCCGATTTCGCATCGCGCCGAGCGGCAATCGCGGTAGCCGCAGTGGTGTTCCTGGGATTCGTGGTGCAACTAATCGGCGTCGCCGTGTACGTTACCGTCAACGAGTGGGATCGTACCGCCGCAGGAATCGTGGCCAACAACGCATGGGTCTTTGTTCCGAGCGCCTCGCCGATTGTTTACGATCTTAGAGAACTCGTCGCCGGCAGGAATCTGAGTCCCTGGGCAATCCGGGCGTTGTCACTTCCCGATGCGGCGCTGTTTCTATTGATAATCCTGGTTGTGATTGTGTGGCTCGGCAGTCGGCGGATACTCCAGTACTGGCGGGCGCCGGAAGCGCAACTTGCCAGCCGCAGCTCGCGCGCACTTCCAATCGCAATCGTGTCGGCCACCGTGATGCCGATTTTGCTCGGGTTCGCGATGGCCCGCCCGGTCATCGAAGCTCCCGGCATCCACGCGTCCAAATTGCTCAATGCCGGGCTCGCGGAGCAGCGGGCGGGACACGCGGTGGCTGCGGAGGAATCTTATGCCCTGGTGCTCTCGCTCTATCCGTCGAATGAATTTGCCCGCTATGACCTCGGCGTCCTGGACCAGGAGGCGGGTCGCACGAACGAAGCGATGGCGCTCTATGCGGGAGTGCTGCGGCAGGATCCAAACTTCACACCCGCCAAGCAGAACATGGAATATCTCCTGCAGGCGCGCTTTGGATTTACAAATCTGCATCGGCGTTGAGGACTTCGATCGCGACAGCGCATCGCGCCCGACCGAACACGATATTTTTATTCGCGAACGTCAAAGCGCCGCGCTTAGCTGGAGGCCGAGCACAACGGCAATGGCCGCGAGGCAGTAGAGATGATCCCGATAGATCGCACGGGCGAGACGGGTTTGCATGTGGAGTGATTCCGCTGCCGCTCCCAGCCGCACGGCGTTTGGAAGGGTGCGCGCCCGGGCCAGTCCGATCGCGCTTGCGGCAGCGGCCAGCGAGATCCATCCGATCCACCAATGATCCGCGTTGTGCACAATTTCAGTCACGATCGCCAACAGGGTCAGCCCCATCACCACCGCGATCAGCCGGTTCATCGGCCATGCTTCGATAGTGACGCGCCGATAGTAGGCCGAGATTGACGCCAACGCCTCGGTTGGAAGCGTGTCGCCGGCGTGCTTTCGCGTCTGCACATCGAACATAAGGTCGAACCACAATACCGCGATCAGAAATCCGGCCCCGGCCGCGGCGCATGCATGCATGGCGCAAAGACCTCTCGTGCTAGATGCTGTAGTTGGTTGCGAGCTTGTGCTTTTCCGATAGCGCTTGCAGCGTCACTCGGCGCAGGATGCCGTTGACGGAGTCGCGGAGCTCGCACCATACGTCGCGCATCGCGCACGGCTGTCCGCGCGGGCACATCGACGAGCTTTCCTCCAGGCATTCAACCGGGGTGTAGTCGCCCTCGATTATTTCCACCACGTCCGCCATCGTGATTCGCGCCGGCGGCTTGGCCAACATGTATCCGCCGCTGGGCCCTTTCTGGCTGGCGACCAGACCGCCGCGCTTGAGTTCGATCAGGAGCCGGCGCAGGTAGTTTTCCGGGATGCCCTGGGCCTGGGCTATTTCCTCGACTCGAATGGGCAAAGTGGTAGGATAACGCTCTGCCAGTAACAGAAGGGCCTTCAAGGAGTAGTCAACGCCGACGCCGAACTTCATTTTTTCCGCAGCTCCCCGCTGATTGTTATTAGCATAAAGGGCCAGTAGATGGAATAGGCTACCAGCTTAGTCATCTACTTAATTGACTAAGTCAGTAACCTAAGTTATCTTTTGTCTCCGCAGGAGATTCGATCAGTGCCGAAGAGAGAGCCGCCGGCTTGGGAAATGGTCTTGAAGCGCAATTCAGTCGAGCGCCTCAAGCGGGAGTTGTTTCCGACTGAACTGGCGGGTCAATGGGACCGGCTGGCGCAGACCTCGTATGAAAAGCTTCCCGAAGAAGATATCGTGCGGCTCCAGTGGTTCGGCATGTACCACGACAAGCCGAAGATCGGAACGTTCATGATGCGGGTGAAAATCCCCAGCGGCATCCTCAGCGCCGAGGGGCTGCGGGTAATCGGTGAAATCTCCGAGACCTACGGGCGCGACCAGGGCGAGCTGACCACGCGCCAGAATTTCCAGCTTCATTACATCACGCTCGACAAGTTCCCCGAGATTCTGGAGAAGCTCAAGAGCGCCGGGCTGACGACGATGGGCGGATGCGGCGACGTGGTGCGCAACATCACGGGATGCCCGGTGGCGGGCGTGGATCGGGACGAAGTTTTCGACGTGACGCCGCTGGTCGCCGAGGCCGCGGGATTTTTCTTCGGCAATCGCGAGTACTCGGACCTGCCGCGCAAGCACAAGATATCGATCGCCGCATGCCAGCATCAGTGCAACGCTCCCGAGATCAACTGCGTCGCGCTGGTCGGGATGGTCAACGACGGACGCGAGGGCTTTGCGGTGCGCGTCGGCGGTGGACAGTCGTCCACGCCGCGCCTGTCGCGGCATCTGGGCGTGTTCATCACGCGCGAGCAGGCGATGCCGGTGATGCGCGCGATCATCGACGTGTGGCAGGGGACGACCGAGTACCGAATCTCGCGGGTCAAGGCGCGGCTCAAGTTCATGATCGACGATTACGGGCCGGAGGAATTTCGCCGGCTGGTCGAAGCGCGGCTCGGCTTCGCGCTCGAGAATCTTGCCGCGATGCCGCTCCCTGAGACCGAGAGCGATCACATGGGCATCCGCGAGCAAAGACAGCCGGGGCTCAACTATGTTGGCTTTCCGGTTTACCTGGGCCTGATGAGCGGGCGGCAGATGCGCGAGATTGCGGCGCTCACGGCCTCATTCGGCGGCGACATCCGCCTCACGCGCCGCCAGAATTTCATCATCACCGGGATTCCGACCGCGCAGCTCGACGACGTGATCGCACAAGTTGGCGCGATCGGTTTCCCGCTGAATGCGAACGGCCTCTACGCGTCGTCGATCGGATGCATCGGCGATCCGCATTGCAACTACGCCGTCACTCCGACCAAGACCAAGCTCGCGACAATCATCGAGCGGCTGGTGGATCAGTTCGGCGAGCAGGTCGGCGGTCTCAAGCTGAATCTCGATGGATGCCCCCATGCGTGCGCGCAGCACTGGACCGGCGATATCGGGTTGCAGGGCACGACCGGGCGCGGACCGGCGGGCGAGCCGCTGGAGGCTTTCGACATTATATTGCGCGGCGGGCTGGGCAAGGACGCGGCGATCGGCAAGCCGCTTATACGGCGCGTGCCGTCCGCGATGGTCGAAGACTACGTGTCGCGGCTGTTCGGGACTTACCTCGAGCGGCGCAACAGCAACGAGAGCTTCACGCACTTTTGCGTGCGCACTTCCGACGCTGACCTGATTTCAATCGCAAGTGGAGACGCAACCGGCGCCGATGTCGCCGCCGCCTGAACCGGGTAATCGCCCCAAGGACTCCGTTATGGCCGCAGGACCCCAATTTAACCAACCGCTTGAAAACCCCGAGCAGAGTCTTATGATGGATGAACTCGAAGCGGGTGAAGCGGCAGTGGCGCTCGACGACAAGGAACCTCAGGAAGTTCTGGCCTGGGCCATCGATCGGTTCGGCAAGGAGCTGGCGATATGCTGCAGCTTCCAGGCCGAAGGCTGCGCGCTGATCGACATGGCGCACAAGATCGATCCCAACATCCGCGTCTTTACTGTCGATACCGGCCGGATGCCGCAGGAGACCTACGACCTGATCGACAAGTATCGCCAGCGCTACGGAATCAAGGTTGAAGTCTTCATGCCCGATACCGCGGTCGTGCAGCAGATGGTCACCAAGCACGGCAACAATCTTTTCTACAACGACGTCAACCTGCGCCTGCTATGCTGCCAGGTGCGCAAGGTGCTGCCGCTGCGCCGCGCGCTCATGAATTACGGCGCGTGGGTGACGGGGCTGCGCCGCGATCAGTGGGCGACGCGCTCGAACATCCGCAAAGTTGAAATCGATCACGACCACGGCGGTATCGTCAAGCTCGCGCCTTTGGCCGACTGGACTGAAGCCGAGGTCTGGGGTTACATCCGCGCCAACGACGTGCCGTACAACGCGCTCTATGACAAGGGCTACAAGTCGATCGGATGCGCGCCATGCACGCGCCCGGTCGGCGAGGGCCAGGATGCTCGCGCGGGCAGGTGGTGGTGGGAAACAGGCGCGCCGAAAGAATGCGGGATGCATTGCTCGATCGAGACGGGCGGCTTCGAGCACGAGTTGGCGGCGCTGCTCGGTCAAGGCGACGGCGGACACAAACCGTAGGCGGTGATGGCGAGCGACGACCAGCCCCAAGCGGGCGAATCGATAACGCTCGATAGTCTCCAGCGCGACATCCTCATTGCGCAAATTCAGGCGTTCCTCGACGCGACGATCGATCCGCAGGCGCGCGAGGTCTATCTCGCGCTCAAGTCGGCGATCGAGTCGCTCGAAGTGCCGGCCGATCTCCAGCTTCGTCTCGGCGCGATCGTCGAGGTCGCGCTGACCAGCGGCCGCGTCAGGCGGCTGTTCGGTCCCGGCGCGGAATTGTCGCTCAACGCACTGTTCATGAAAACCCCGCGCGGCCGCGAAGTAGCCCAGTCGCTTGCCGAACTGAACAAGGCGCTGGCAACGCTCAAAGGCCAAACCGTCGAGCAGATTACGTCCACGCAGCGGAGTCCCGGTGCGTACGCGCTCACGCTCAAGACCAGCGGATGCCAGATAGTGATTCGCTTCGAGCAAGCCGGCGTCCGCGTCGAAAGCCTGGACGTAGACCTCGGCCACTAGCTGCCAGTCCGCATAAGTAGCGCCAGACTCAGGAGCGTCTGTCGAGATTCTTCGCTACAGCAACTTTCGCTCAGAATGACACGAGCTGTCGCTTGTTTTTGTCTCGTCCCGAGCGGAGTCTCTCTTTCCGTCGTCCTGAGCTATGCGAAGGATCTCGCGCGCAGGCGCGCCCCAATCCCCAACTCACGCTACGGTCAAGGTGACGCCCCGCGTCGGCAGTACTCGGCTACTGCGTGGCTCTCGCAAGCCAGTAGCCCGGCCGCCGGCGTCCGTGAGCGACCGCCAGAATCAGTACGCGCTGACGCTGTGCAATATAAGCGATCGAGAAGGGAAAGCGCTGGAGGACGAAGCGGCGAACCTGCGTGCGCGAGCGCCATCCCGGCCAAACTGGCCACATTCGAGGGTTTTCGGCAATGACCTCGAAGGCGCGCGAAACTTCACGCAGGAAGGCTGCACCTAGACTTGCTCGCTCTGCTTCGTACCAGTCTACCGCGTCGTCCAGGTCGCGGATCGCCCCTGCGTGGAGCTCGATTCTCAAGCCCTAACGCGCCCGCAATCGAAGCTCGATTCTTCGGCGCACTTCCGTCCAGTCTTCCAGCTTTGCGGTTCCGCTGACCACCTCGCGCGCGCGCCGATCAAGCTCTTCCAGCCATGCCGCGGCCGCATCGGGGTCTTCGGATTCATCGAGGCTTTGAACCAGTTCCGTCGCTAGCCGCGCGCGTTCGTGAGCGGGTAGTTTCAAAAGCTCGGGAAGAATTTCGCGACGCTCAGCCATCGGAGAAGATGGTAGCGCAGTTGCTGCCGTGGCGCGATATCTTGGCGCCCGTCGGCATCGATGCTGATCCCGATCTTCATCCGCACCTAGCGCTACGGTTCCAGGCGCTCCATCAGGCGCGGGAACGGCACCGTCTCGCGGATATGATGAATCCCGCACAGCCATCCCGTCATGCGCTCGATGCCCATCCCGAAGCCCGCGTGCGGCACCGAGCCGTAGCGGCGCAGGTCGAGGTACCATTCGAAGGGCGCCAGCGGCAGCCCGTGCGACGTGATCTTGGCGCGCAGCGTTTCGTAGTCATCCTCGCGCTGCCCGCCGCCGATTATCTCGCCGTGACCCTCCGGCGCGAGCATATCGACGCATAGTGCGACGTCGGGACGCGCGGGATCCTGCTTCATGTAGAACGCCTTGCACGCGGTCGGGTAGCGATGCACCATCACGGGGCGATCGAATTCCTCGGACAGCGCGGTTTCCTCGTCGCCGCCGAAGTCGTCGCCCCAGTTGACCGCGACGCCTTTGTTCTTCAGCCGCTCGATCGCTTCGTCGTAGCTGATGCGCGGATAGGGAAGCTGCGCCGCGGACTGCAGCCTGGTCGTATCGCGCTCGAGGGTCTTGAGCTCGGCGCCACGGCGCTGGAGCACGCGGCCGACGATGTAGGACACGAACTGCTCGGCCAGTTCCATGTCGCCCTCGAGGTCGCAGTACGCCACTTCGGGCTCGACCATCCAGAATTCCGTCAGATGACGCCGCGTTTTGGATTTCTCGGCGCGAAACGTCGGGCCGAAGCAGTATACCTTGCCGAATGCGAGCGCGCCCGCTTCCGCGTAGAGCTGTCCGCTCTGCGTCAGGTACGCCTTGCGCTCGCCGAAGTAGTCGAGCTCGAACAGGTTGGTGGTCCCCTCGCATGAAGTCGGAGTCAGGATCGGCGCGTCGAACAGGACGAAGCCGCGCTCGTGGAAAAAATCGCGGCACGCCGATTCCACTTCGCTGCGGATGCGCAAGATGGCGTGCTGGCGCGAGGAGCGGATCCACAGATGGCGGTTGTCGAGCAAAAACGCCACGCCGTGATCCTTGGGCGTGATCGGATAGTCGGTCGCCGGCGACACGATCTCGATTGACTTCAACGTGAGTTCGAATCCGCCCGGCGCGCGCTTGTCCTCGCGCACGATCCCGGTCACTTCGAGCGAGGTTTCCTGGCCCATGTGATCGGCCGCCGCGAAAAGGTCCGCGCCGAGATCGGCGAGCGACGCCACGCACTGGCATACCCCGGTGCCGTCGCGCACCTGGAGAAAATGTATCTTGCCGCTCGAGCGCTTGCCCGCAAGCCAGCCCTTGAGCGTGACCCGGTTTCCCGCATGATGCGACAGTTCTTCGATATAAACTCGCGCCATGCGCCCATTTAAGCATATCGCCGCACAAGTACAGGAGTCCGGATGCGTCGCGCGCTTAGCGCTCATCAGCTAGGCTCGATAACGGGAGAGGAGGCGGATGAACGGGCTGAACGGACTCGACTACGTTGGGATCGTGCTGTTCGCGGTCGGAGCGATCTTCGGACTGCAAAGGGGCGCACTCAGGATGGTGACGTCGGTGGTGTCGCTGGCGGCAGGCGTCTATTTCGCGTCGCTCTATTACGCCAGGGCCGGATCGTTCGCCGAGACGCAGTTCGGATCCTCGCACTCGGTCGGCGCGGTGATCGGCTACGTCGCGATCTTCGCTTTGATCTTCACGGCCGTGGAGATAATCGGCACGTCGGCGATCCGGCTGATGCAGATCGTTCACCTGAGCCCGCTGGATCGCCTGGCCGGCGGCCTGCTCGGCGCGGGAATCGCGGCCTTCTTTGCGGGTCTGGCCGTGATGTTGATGGCAGCCGTGATGCCGCCCGACGCGGCGATCCTGCGCAACTCGCAGCTGGTGCCGATGCTGCTGGCCTACAACGAGATGCTGGTGGGATACATCCCCGGTGACGCGCGACTCGCCTACGAGCGCAATCGCGATGACCTGATGAGATACTGGGTCCAGAATGCGATGAAGGGCGCGAACTCCGCGCCGTCGCCGGCTGCGTCGTCCTCGCCCTCCACGAAGTGATCGGGGAATTTCGTTTTCGCGGTTCGCGCTTACGCGATAGCGCTGTCCACGGCCTGGACCAGTCTGCCCTTGGGGACCGCGCCGATGATCTGTTCCTTGACCTGGCCGCCCTTGATGATCAGCAGGTTGGGGATGCCCCTGACGCCGTAACGTCCCGGCGTCTGCGGATTGTCGTCAACGTTGATCTTCACGATTTTGAGGCGCCCTGAGTACTCGCCCGCAAGATCGTCGAGTATCGGCGCAATCGTGCGGCATGGTCCGCACCACGGCGCCCAGAAATCGATCAAAACAGGAGTGGACGATTTCAGAACTTCCTCGTCGAAGCTCGCGTCGGTAACATGAACAATTTTGTCGCTGGACATCGGGGCTTATCTCCTGCTGCGCTCGTCGTTCTTTGAAGATAAGTACGGTGGGCTACCTAGTCAAGGCAACTAAGCTGCCGCCGCGTGACAGTGGCCGCGCGCGACAACGGAGCGCGATCTTAATGGTGGGTGCAGGGGTCACCCCTGCCACTTGGAATCCGCGCGCCGAATCCATTACCCTTGGAAAGCCATGGCTGCACCGATGATGAACGACGTATTGCCCGACCTGCTCGAGGAGATAGTTTATCTGCTCAAGCAGCAGGGTGCCGATCCGCTGGAGCCCAAGCTGCGCGCGCTGCGAATCGAGTCGGTCTGCGACTGTGGCGACGAGAATTGTGCGAGCTTCGCGACCGCCGCCGAAGTCAAGGTCGCCAACTATGTCGAGCTGCAATCGATCGAAGGACAGGTCATCATCGATCTGAACGCCGACGACGAGATCTGCTTCATCGAGGTGCTTGGCCGTCCCGACGTGAAGTACCTGCTCGAAGAATTTTACGACGCGCAGAGCTGAGCCGGCGCGCGCAGCCGCGAGACGCTAGCCCGCCGCGCGCTTTTGCGGCGCGACGCGAAACCGCTCGACGAATTCGATCACCTCGCCGGCGACGCGCGCTTTCTCGCTGTCCACGGTAATCACGTGGTAGCTCTCCTCGAGCTCGACCGCGCGTTTCTCGGGACCGCCGAGATGTTTCATCACGTAGTCGACATTTTTGCGCATCGGGCACGTGTGATCGCCCCTGGCGTGCATCACCAGCGCCGGCTGCGTGATACGCGTCAGCATCGGCTTCACCATCGCGCTTAAATCGAGCAGCTTCAGCGGCGCCGACAACGGCATCAGACGGCAGGTGGGATGCACCGATCGCGCCGCCGCATCGTGGATATCCGACCCGCCTGGATTGAACAGGTAAATCCTGTCCACCAACGAGCCGAGTATCCCGCGCGCGCCCCGCAGCATGATGGTCATTGAGGCCGGCAGAAAAAACCCCGGCGCAAGCATCACGAGTCCCGCGACCGCCTCGCCCTGATCGGCGGCCAGCCGCGCCGCCAGCACAGCTCCCATCGACAGTCCCACCACCACGTTCGGCTCGCCGAACTGCCGCAGCTCTTCCAGGCCGTTGACGACGCTTTCGTACCAGTTGTCGTAGCCCGCCGCTCCCAACTCCTCGGGCGTTCCCGCGTGACCCGCCAGCTTGACGCCTCGCACGCGTACGCCGCGCGCCGCCAGCCGCTCGCCGAGGTAGCGCATCTCGTATGGAGTTCCGGTCAGACCGTGAATCAACAGCGCGCTCACACCCGCGCCGGGAAGGAAAAACTCGTGCGTATCGACGCCCGCTGAGTTGCGCGATGCAGCCTCGTCGGAATCGGAGCTCATCCCGGTTATTGCCGCGCCCCCGGCGCGCTCCTTCAGCTTGACGACCCGGCGGCTGCGAGCTGGTCGGAGTCGACTTGTATCCTCGCCTGGTCTTTGAGTCCATCGAGGAAGCGCGTCCATGCCTCCGCGCGGCGCTGCTCGACGTATTCCTGCATGAACGATTTCTGCGCGCTCTTCCATTCGTCGTCGGCCGGCTCGGCGCGCGAGGCGACTTCGAGCAGGTACGAATTGCCGCCATTCTCCATCACGTGATCGATCACGCCCGGAATTGCCGGCACCACCGCGGCGGCGTCGGTCACCTCGGGAAATTCGCCGATACCGGGGACTTGGTGGTCGGCGCGCAGAAACGGATCGACATTTTTAATCGTGAGCTTGTTGACGGCTGCCGCCTTGTCAAAGTCGGCCGGGCTCTTGATCGTGGCGAGTATTTTTTCCGCCTGCTGGCTCGCGTCGGTTTCGGCCGTCGAGCGAATCAGCGCCTCACGCACCTGCGGCTCGATCTCCTTGAGCGCGGGAATTCGCGACGGCTGCTTCACCAGCAGCTTGATCACGTATGGCGCGCCCTTCTCCGGCACGATCGCCACCTGTCCCGCTTCGAGTTTGAACGCCGCCGCCATCAGTTCCCGGTCCCGCTCGGCGCCGCCTGCCGGTTCACCTTGCGCGAACAGCGGCGTCTCGACCGCGTCGATCCCCCGCTTCTTCGCAAGCTCCTGCAAACTGCCGCCCGCGAGCGCTGCCGTCAGATCCTCCTGCGCCGCCGCGCGCCCGAGCTTCGCTCCGGCCTGTGTGCGCAGCTCGTCAATTATCTTTGGCTTCGCCTCGGCAATCGTGTCGGCATGCGCGGACTTGAACTCCGCGAGCTTGACGACATGAAAGCCGAAGCGCGTCTCGACCATCGTGATCTGTCCCGGCTTCATCGCGAACACCGCGTCTTCGAACGGCTTGACCATCTGGCCGCGGCCAAACGTCCCGAGGTCGCCGCCTTCGAGCTTGTTGGATGGATCGTCGGAATACTTCGCCGCCAGCTTTGCGAAGTCGCTCCCCGATTGCGCCTGCTTGAGCACGTCGAGCGCCTTGGTCTTTGCCGCGGCCTTCTCCTTGTCGGTCGCACCCGCCGGCACCGCGATCAGAATGTGCTGCGCGTGAGCCTGGTCGGGATGCGTGAAGCGGGTCTTGGCGTTGCGCTTGTAGTAGCTCTCGATTTCCTTGTCGGGCGGCGTGTACTTGGCGGCCAGCACCAGCGGCTCGTAATGGACATAGAGCAGCTTGACGCGCTCGGGCTCGCGGAATTGCTCTGCGTTCTTTTTGTAGTAGTCGGCGATTTGACTTTCGGCAGGTGAGATCTGTGCGGTGAAATCGCTGTAGGGTATCTCGGCGTAGCGCACTCCGATCCGTTCGTTGCGGAGATTGTAGGCGTGGCGCGCCTCGTCGTCGCTCACCTGCACGCCGGTGTCGATCATGTTGCGCAGCGTGTCGGCGAGCATCCGGTCGCGTTCACCGTTTTCGTACTCACTGGGCTGCAGATTGTTGTTGCGCAGCACGTCCTGGTAAGTATCGAAGTCGAACTGGCCGTCGCGCTGAAAAGCGGGCTCCTTGGCGATTTTATCCTGCAGCGCCTCGTCGCTGATGCTGATGCCGAGATGGCGCGCCTCCTCGCCGATCAGTTGTTGCTCGATCAACCTGTCCATCGCTTCCTGGCGAATGTTGATGCTCTTGAGCACGACTTGCGCGTTGGCGCCGTATATCTGTTGCACGGCCTGGCGGATTTGCGTGGCTTCGCGGTCGACCTGGTCGCCAAGTATCTGCCGGCCATTAACGGTCGCGATGGGATGGACGGTGTTGAATAATCCACCGCCACCGAAACCCCAAAACGCCATGATGAGCGCCAGGAAGGCGAACGTGACTTGCACTTGCCACGAGTACTGGTAACGGCGGATTCCTTCTAACATTGCCGCGATATCATACTTGACCGCCTTTTCGATGCGCAATTGCACCCGGTTACTTGCCTGGGCCGCCTGTCCTCTGTTAGCGTGTCGCGCAGCGGTAGTGCGACGG
The DNA here is from genome assembly GCF_050013435.1 of Binatus sp. (SeqCode). Classification (GTDB taxonomy): domain Bacteria; phylum Desulfobacterota; class Binatia; order Binatales; family Binataceae; genus Binatus. Next base: position 34,082 of record NZ_JBEKFG010000016.1, read on the forward strand.
ACCCAAACGTCTCCGCCAGAGAATTCTTCAACATTTGGGCCGCGTCTTGGGGTGGTATTCGGGCCGGGTCCGGGTTGCGGCATCTGAACCGCAACCGGGCAGGCAAGGGGCAAAATTCGTGGTCCTCAATTCGATTTTCGGCTGGTTCTCCAACGATCTCGCGATCGATCTTGGCACCGCCAACACGCTCATCTATGTCAAGGGCGAAGGCATCGTTTGCAACGAGCCCTCGGTCGTCGCGGTGCAGAAAGATTCGCGCGGCTCGCGGCGCGTGCTGGCTATCGGCTCCGAGGCGAAAAAAATGCTCGGCCGCACGCCGGGCTCGATCGTCGCCATCCGGCCTCTCAAAGACGGCGTGATTGCCGACTTCGAGATCACCGAGAACATGCTGCGCTACTTCATCCAGAAGATTCACTCGGGCAAGACGCTGGTGCGTCCGCGCCCGCGCATCGTCATCTGCGTGCCCTTCGGTATCACCGCGGTCGAGAAACGCGCGGTGCGCGAATCGGCCGAGTCGGCCGGCGCGCGCGAGGTCTATCTGATCGAGGAGCCGATGGCGGCTGCGATTGGCGCCGGCCTTCCCATCACCGAGCCGACCGGCAACATGATCGTCGACATCGGCGGCGGCACCACCGAGGTCGCCGTGATCTCGCTGGCCGGCGTGGTCTTCTCGCGTTCGGTGCGGGTGGCGGGCGACAAGATGGACGAGGCGATCATCCAGCACATCAAGCGCAAGTACAATTTGTTGATTGGCGAGCGCACCGCCGAGCTGATCAAGATAACCATCGGTTCGGCCTACCCCGGCAACGAGATTCAGACCATGGAAATCAAGGGCCGCGACCTGGTCGCCGGCGTGCCCAAGATTATCGAGATCACCGACGAGGAGATTCGCGAGGCGCTGATGGAACCGGTGCGCCAGGTCGTCGAGTCGGTGCGCATCGCGCTCGAGCGCACGCCGCCGGAACTCGCCTCCGACATCGTTGACAAGGGAATAGTGCTGGCCGGCGGAGGCGCGCTGCTGCGCAACCTCGACGTATTGCTGCGCGAGGAGACCGGACTTCCAGTGACGCTGGCCGACGATCCGCTGACCGCGGTCGTGATGGGTGCGGGCAAGGTGTTGGATGAACTGTCGCTGCTGCGCGACGTGACCGTTGACTGATCGGCCCGCCGGATATCTCTCGAAACTTGAGCCGGCGCGTCGGGCCCTATTGACGTGAGAGGCAGCTTTCTCTGGCGCAATCGCGTGCTGCTGACCAGCGGCGCGCTGCTCATTGTATCGCTTCATCTGATCTCGACCGGAGTCCATCCCGGCGATCTCGCGGCGCGTCCGGAGTCCGCATTTCTGGAAATCATCAGTCCCGTTGACGCTGCGTTTACCCGCCTCAGCGACGGCGTTTCATCGATCGCCACCGGCTACCTCGACTTGGTTCACGTGCGCGAGGAAAACGCCCGCCTGCGTATCGAGCTGGCGCGGGTCAACAGCGATCGCGCGCGCCTGACCGAGCTCGAAGTCGAAAATCGCCACCTCGGCGAACTGCTCGAACTCAAGGACGTGCTCGGCGCCAAAGCGGTTGCCGCCAACGTGATCGGCAGCGACGCCACCGGCCTTTCACGCACCCTGATGCTCGCCTCGGGTTCCAGCGACGGACTTCGTCCCGGCATGGCCGTGCTCGCCAACCAGGGCGTGGTCGGCAAGATCATCGCCATCAGTCCGCACGCTTCGCGCGTGCTGTTGATCGACGACCACAACTCCGCGCTCGACGGCTTCGATCAACGCTCGCGCGCGCGCGGAATCGTCGCCGGGCTGGTCGATGGTGGATTGATACTGAAGTACGCCGATCGCTCGCAGGACATCCGCATCGGCGACACTATCGTGACCTCGGGCCTCGATGGAATTTTCCCGCGTGGCCTGCTGGTCGGAACGATCCAAAGCGTGCACCGCGGAGCGCCGGGCTTGTTCCTTGGCGTCAGGATCGAGCCGGCGGTTGATTTTCGCGAACTCGAACAGGTGCTGATCGTCACCCAACCGCCGCCCCACCTCGACGACCCGGCCAAGGACTGACGGATTTGCGCCTCACCCTGCTGTTCGCGGCGTTCGTGGTGCTGGGATTGGCGTTTGAATCGGCGGTCCCGCACCTGGTTTCGTTTCGCGCGCTGATTCCCAACCTCATTATCATACTGGTTGTCGATCTCGGCCTGCGCCATCACGGCGTCGTGCCCGCGATGCTGGCGTTCGCGATAGGCTACGCGACCGACGCACTCGCCGGCTCGCATCCCGGTCTCAACGCCTTCATGATGACGATGGTCTTCATGGTGAGCTACGAAATTTCGACCCGGCTGATGGTGACCAACGCGTTGGTCGGCGCGACCGTGGTGTTCTTCGGTGTGATCGCGACCGCGCTGGCCACCGTTGCCTTTGCCGACGGGTTCAACGCGCTTTCCGACACCGGCTCGATGCTGCCGGGACTGACGCTCCAGGCCGCCATCTCCGCGATCGTCGCCCCGTTCATCTTTTCGATGCTGGCCGCAAGCAAGCGGATGACGGGATTGCCTGTGAGAGCTAAGCGCGAATAGATTGTAAGCACGGGAACGCATCAGTGGCGAAGTTCCACATCCCTAAAAGCAATCGGCCTGTTCCGCTTCTGGAACCGCGAATCGCGGCGTTGACCGCCGTGATGTTTGTGGTGCTCGGCCTGGTCTCCGTGCGCCTGTACTACCTGCAGGTTCTGCATCATCAGGAAAATATCGAGCTGGCCGATCGCAACCGGATTCGCATCCAACGCGTGCCCGCGCCGCGCGGGCTGGTTTTCGATCGCAATCACCGTCCGCTGGTCGATACGAAGCCGTCGTTCGACGCGCAGCTCGTGCCCGAGGATTCCGACAATCTTTCGCTCACCATCGAAAGGCTCGAGCGCTACACCGGCGCAGATCAAATCGCCGGCAAAATTTCCGACGCCGACGAGGAAGGCCGCCCGCCCTACGAGCCCGTCACCGTCGCCGAGCGTCTTGGATGGCAACAGGTGGTGGCGCTCGAGGCGCATCAGCTCGAGCTGCCCGGCGTCAGCCTCCAAATCACCCCCGCGCGTCATTACCTGTACGGCCAGCTCGCCGCGCATCTGCTCGGCTACGTCGGCGAGGTCACCAAGAACGATCTGATCCAGAAGCCCGACTACCACATGGGCGACGAGATCGGAAAATTCGGCCTCGAGCGCGTGTGGGAGAGTTATCTGCGCGGCGACGCCGGCGGACAGGAGATCGAAGTTGATTCCGTCGGGCGCCGTCTGCGCGTGCTCAAGGAAATTCCCGACAAGCCCGGCGAAAGCATCGTCATGACCATCGATCTCAATCTCCAGCAGGCCGCCGAGCAGGCGATGGCCGGGAAGAACGGCGCCTTCGTCGCGCTCGATCCGAGAAACGGCGACGTGCTCGCGATGGTCTCGCATCCGGCCTTCGACCCCGACATCTTTGGCGGCGGCGTGAAGGCGTCGGCGTGGCGCGAACTGACGACCGACCCGAACCATCCACTGCAAAATCGCGTCATCCAGGGAATTTATCCGCCCGGCTCGACTTTCAAAATCGTCGATACGATCGCCGGTCTTCAGGAAGGCACGCTCAATCCTGAAACCGCCTACAATTGCCCCGGCGGGATGTGGTTCGGCGGGCGCGAGTATCATTGCTGGCGCCATCAGGGCCACGGCACCATCGAGCTGCACGATGCGATCGTGCGCTCGTGCGACGTTTATTTTTACAACGTCGGAGCAAAGCTCGGCGTCGATCGGATTGCGAAATGGTCCAATCAGCTCGGACTCGGAATTAAGAGCGGCATCGATCTCGATCACGAGAATCCCGGCACCATCCCGTCGTCGGCGTGGAAGCAGAAGCGCTTCCACGAGCGATGGTATCCCGCGGAAACGCTCTCGGTTGCCATCGGCCAGGGTTACGTCGCGACCACGCCGCTCCAGATGGCGCAGGTCGCCGCGCAGGTCGCCAACGGCGGCATCCGCTATCGGCCGCAATTCGTCAAGTACGTCGAGGGACTCGACGGCAATGTCGCCAAGTCATATCCGCCGGTGATCGAAAACCGAATCAAGATCGATCCCGATTCCCTCGAAGTCGTCAAGGACGCGATGGCCGATGTCGTCAACGGCGCCGGCGGTACCGCGCACAAAGCCCATCTCGACAACGTCGTCGTGTGCGGCAAAACCGGCACGGCTCAGGTCGTCGGCAACAATGCTCCGGTCGGCGAGAGCGAGGAAGAGGACAAGACGCCCGATCAGTTCAAGGACCATGCGTGGTTCATCGCGTTCGCGCCCAAGGATCATCCGACCATCGCCGCAGCCTGCATCATCGAGCACGGCGGTCATGGCGGCAGCGCGTCGGCGCCCGTGATCCACGACGTCTTCCAGCGCTACTTCCAGCTCAATCCTCCCCCGCCCAAACCTGAAATAGCGCGCGTGCTCGAAGACGCCTCGCCATCTCAATGACGGGAGTGCGGCCCTGATGGCGGGCGGCGATCGCAGGTTCATACTTCATTTCGACTGGACGCTGTTCCTCGTGGTCCTCGCGTTGGCCGGAATCGGGCTGGTCAGCGTCATCAGCGCGTCGTACACGAGTGCGCATCGGACCCTGGACCCACTGGTAATTCGCCAGTTGATTTGGATTGGGGCCGGAACAGTCGCGATGCTCATCGCGGTCCTTGTCGACTATCGAGCTCTGCAGGCCTACGCCTATCCATTTTATGTGCTGGTGATCGGACTCCTGATCGCCGTGATGATCTCCGGCCACGCCACCGGCGGATCGCGCCGCTGGATCAATCTGGGCGCCTTCCATCTCGAACCCTCCGAGCTGGCCAAGCTCGCCGTCGTGCTCGTGATGGTGCGTTATCTGCGTGAGGAACCGCCGAAAGGCGGATGGGGCCTGCGCCATTTGATCATCCCGTTCCTCCTGCTCGGCATCCCCGCGGCGCTCGTGCTCAAGCAACCCGACCTCGGCACGGGACTGATCCTCGTGTTGATCACCCTTACGTTGATTTTCGTGAGCGGCCTGAATTTGCGCACGATGCTGGTGCTGGCGATGGCCGCGATGCTCGCGGCTCCGCTGAGCTGGCACTATCTCAAGCCTTATCAGCGCCAGCGCCTGGTCAGCTTCATCAACCCGCAGGCCGACCCGCTCGGCTCCGGCTACCACATCATCCAGTCTGAAATCGCGATCGGCGCCGGCGGTCCCTTCGGCAAGGGATTTCTGAAAGGCACGCAGGCGCGGCTGAATTTTCTGCCCGAGCAGAGCACCGATTTTATTTTCGCGGTTTTTGCCGAGGAGTTCGGTTTGGCAGGCGCGCTCGTTTTGTTGACATTGTATGCGGGCGTGATTGCGCGTGGCGCATGGATCGCCAGGCACGCGCGCGACCGCTTCGGCGCGTTGCTCGCGATCGGATTGACGGCGATCGTCTTCTGGCAGGTGGCGGTCAACATCGGGATGGCGACCGGGATGCTGCCGGTGGTGGGAATCACGTTGCCGTTGGTGAGTTATGGCGGTTCGTCGCTGATCGCGATGATGGCGGCGATGGGCATTCTCATCAGCATCAACACCCGCCGCTACCTGTTCTGAGTTTTTTCGATGAGGTAAAGCACGTGGCTCACAAAAAAAAGTTCACCGATCCGACCGACATCGAAATTACCGAAATTCATGTCCGCTTCGTCGAGGTGATGGAGACGGTCAGACTCGAAACGATCAGCCCCGAGATGAAGCAGCGCTACCTGGCGATCATGAAATCGCTGACGGAAAAACTCGCCATGCCGAGCAAGCCGCTGCACGAAGTTCTGGGCGAGATGATGGCCGAGACCGGCCCGCTCATCTTCCAGGCGATGCAGCGCTAGCGAGTGCGGTTACGCTTCGAAGGCGTAGGCCGCCTCCTCATGCTCGCTGAGATCGAGTCCGACCTGCTCGCCTTCGGGCGCCACGCGAATCCCGACCAGCGCATCCGTCACCTTGAGCAGAATCATGCTGCCGATGAACGAAAACGCCATGGTCGCGACGACGGCTGTCGCCTGCACGAATAGCTGGCGCGGATTTCCATAGAACAGACCGTCGGCGCCTGCCGCGTTGACCAACACGCTGGCAAACAGCCCGGTCGCAAGCGCGCCCCATATTCCGCCGACCGCATGCACGCCGACCACGTCGAGCGCGTCGTCGTACCCGAACCGCGACTTCATCCGGACCGCGCTGTAACAGAGCACGCCTGCGACCGCGCCGATGATTATCGCCGGGATGGGGCCGACGTATCCCGACGCCGGAGTTATTGCGACCAGGCCCGCCACCGCGCCGCTCGCCGCGCCCAGCACAGTCGGCTTGCCGCCGATCCACCATTCCGCCAACACCCACGTCAGCGCCGCGGCCGACGCGCCAAGATGGGTCGCGACGAATGCGGACACCGCCAGGCCGTTGGCTGCCAGCGAACTCCCCGCGTTGAACCCGAACCATCCGACCCATAGCAGTCCCGCGCCGGTGACGGTCATCGTCAGGTTATGCGGCTGCATCGGCTCGTGCGGGTAGCCGCGGCGCTTGCCTACCATCAGCGCGCCGGCCAGTGCGGCGACGCCCGAAGAGATATGAACGACAGTGCCGCCGGCAAAATCGAGCGCGCCCATCTGGTGAATCCATCCGTCGACGCCCCATACCCAGTGCGCCAGCGGATCGTAAATCAAAGTGATCCAGAGGATGCTGAAAACCAGGAACCCCTTGAATGACATTCGCTCCGCGATCGCGCCGGTGATCAGTGCGGGCGTGATCACGGCAAACATGCACTGGTAAATCATGTACGCCTGATGCGGCACGGTCGCCGAATAGGCGGCATACGGCTGCGAGGCGCTGACGCCGCTCAGTCCTGCCCACGAAAGTGCGCCGACTAACGCGCTGCCGGGCGCGAATGCGAGGCTGTAGCCGAACAGCACCCATTGGATCGACACGATTGCGACCAGGATGAAGCTCTGCATCAACGTCGAGAGCACGTTCTTGCGCCGCACCATCCCGCCGTAAAAGAGCGCGAGTCCCGGAATCGTCATCATCAGAACCAGCGCGGAGCAGAGCAGCAGCCATGCGGTGTCGGCGCCGTCGAATTTTGGCGCGCCGGAGGTTTCGGCGGCGGCGGGAGACGCGAACGCCAGACACAATGCCACGCTCAGCACGATCGGGTTGCGCGCGAGCGAGCGAATCGATTTCGGGGCCATGTTTGAAGCCTCCAAGCTTGCGAGAGCCTTGGCGATCGGCCTTCGCAGATCTCAATTGCGAGTGAACCTGCCTGAGTTTTCCGAAAAAAACAACATTTCATTTTGCAATGTGGATTGCGCGCAAAGAAAAAGAGGCGGATGGGGATGGTACCGGCATAGCCCGTGCGGGTTGCTTGGCCAGTGATGTGATAAAAAACGGCTTACCGATGAAGTTCAGCCGCATCACAGTCGATCCGCGCCAAATGGATGGCATTCCATGCATCCGGGGCATCCGGATTCCCGTCGCGACCGTGGTTGGCATGGTGGCGGACGGCATGACTCGCGGGGAGATTCTCAAAGCCTATCCCGATCTAAAGGCCAAGGACCTCGAAGAGGCTCTGCGCTACGCTGCAGAGGCTGTCCGCGAACGCGAATTGCCGCTGCGCTCCGCGTCTTGAGATTTCTCGTCGATAATTCTCATTCGCCACTTGTCGCCGACGGCCTGCGAAAGGCCGGACATGACGCCTCTCACATACGCGAATACGGGATGCAGACGGCTGATGACGCGCGGATTTTCGAGCGCGCCAAGCGCGAACGCAGGATCATAGTCGCAGCTGACACCGACTTCGGCACGCTCCTGGCGCTACGCGAAACGCGAGAGCCGTCGGTGATCCTCTTCCGCCGCGCCTCGCAGCGTCGTCCGGAAAAGCAGGTGCGTCTGTTACTCGCGAATCTTGGCGATGTCGAGGAAGCCCTGGGCGAAGGGAGCGCGGTTGTATTCGAGGAATCGCGCGTGCGGGTTCGGCGCCTGCCAATCAAAAGGGTAGCCCGACGGCATAAGCCATAGTTGAGTGCGAATCGATCTCGCTGACTATTGGCGGATACGCGCTTCCGACGATCGACGGCTCAAGCATCGTGATAGCTACATCTATGCACCGGCCCCATTCCCGCCGCGCTACATGAGTGCTCGTGTCATTCTGAGCGAAGGCTGCTGAGATTGAGCCGAAGCCCTGAGTGCTGCCGAAGGGGAAGAATCCCGGATCCGGGTTCCTTCGGCTGCGCTCAGGATGACACAAAAAAAGAGCGCGCCAGCATATGTAGCTCCAGCCCCGACGCCCAGTTATGCAAAGGTCTCCTTATAGGCAGAGGAAATAAAGAAGATGATGGATGATCCTCAGCCCTTGGGGAGGAGCAGGATGCGCTCGCCGATCATGTTCTTCTGCACCGGCGAGGTGCCGCCCGCGATCGTCAGCGACTCCGAGTACAGTATCCGGCGCATCCAGTCGCCCTCGGGCGCGAACGGCGTATGGCCCTCGAGCAGCGCGTACTCGCCGAGCAGGCGGGTGATGAACTTGGTCATCCGCTGGCCCAGGTCGGTCGAGAGCAGCTTGGAAATCGACGCTTCGGGGCCGGGTTGCTGACCCTTGAGGCGCTTGGAGAGGCTGCGCAAGCCGTTGTACTTCTTGGCGGTCGTTTCGATGGCGAACTGGGCCATTTGCTGGCGGATGTCGTTGTCCTCGATTGCCGGCCGGCCATTTAGCTGCACGGCTTTGGCGACCTGGACGAGTATATGGAGCAACTGTTCGGTGCCGCCGAGCGTCTCGCCGATGCCGAACCGCTCGTGCATCAGGGTCGCGACCAGCACCTGCCATCCCATGTTGAGCGGGCCGAGCAGGTTTTCCTTGGGCACGCGCACGTCCTCGAAAAAGATTTCGTTGAACTCGCTGTCGCCGGTGATCTGCTTGAGCGGACGGACGCTCACGCCGGGCGATTTCATATCGACCAGCAACGCGCTCATCCCCTTGTGCTTGGGCAGGTCGGGATCGGTCCGCACGAAGAGCTGCACGAAGTCCGAGCGTTGCGCCATCGTGGTCCAGACCTTCTGGCCGTTGACGATAAACTCGTCACCCTTGAGCTCGGCGCGGCACTGGATCGACGCGAGGTCCGAGCCCGCGCCCGGCTCCGACAACCCCTCGCACCAAATCTCGTCGCCGGTGAGGATCGGATTGAGGTAGCGTTTTTTTTGCTCGTCGGTCCCCCATTGCATCAGGGCCGGCCCGGTCATGATCACGCCGAGCACGTTGCATCCCATCGGCAGGTTGAGGCGGCCGAGTTCCTGCTGAAAGATGACCTGCTCGATGAAGGTGGCGCCGCGGCCGCCGTATTCCTTGGGCCAGGTCAGGCCGGCCCATCCCGCGGCGTAAAGTTTTTTGTGCCAGGTCTTGAGACGCTGCCATATTGCGTCGCCGCCGCCGGTTTCGAGGTCGGCGGCACTGCCCAAAGATTGAGGGCGATTCTCTTCGAGCCATCGCCGCACTTCCATCCGATACGCGTCCTGTTCGGGCGTCCAGGTAAAATCCATTTGGTTCGAAAATCTCCTCTTTCAGTACTCGGAGCCGAAGCGCCCCACCAGGCCAATGTGGCGGGATACTCGAGTATCTCTTGAGTAGCGCCCATGCGGACCGCGGAGCAAGAGGCGCGCGGCGCGGGGGCGGGGGTGTCCATATATCACACAAAAAGATGACGGAGAGAGAGGACTTAGAGAATTGGCGGGGGAGGCGAGGCGGCGAACTCGGCTTTGAGCGCGTCGTAACTCTTGAGATCGTCGATCGTGCGGAAGTAGCCGCGATGGACATAGCCGAACACCGGCATTTCTTTTGCCACCATCGGCGCGAACAGGCCGGCCATCAGGCTCCAGGGCGGCGCCGGCGGCATCAGGTCGAACACCGCGCGATCCGCGACGATCACGCCGCAATACATGAACGGCGATAGCCATGCGGCAAGGTTGTCATCGAGGGCGGCCGGGTAATCGTCGTATTGAAGCGGGTCGCGGCGCGCCAGCAGACGCATCCGGCGGAGTTTTTTGCAGGCGTCGATTTCGAGACGGCTGTAGTAATCGAGATTGGCGGGGTGGAACAGCGCGATGGTGGCGATGGCGGCGCGCTCGCGATGCATCGCGAGCATCGCGCGCAGGTCGAGATCGAGGATCGTGTCGCTGTTGGCGATTACGAAGGTATTTTCATTTTCGATTTTTTTTTCGTTGTTGCCGCCCAAAAACTCCCGCAGCCCATTGAGCGGGCCGCCGGTGCCGAGCAAAACCGGCTCGGGCGCATACGTGATGCGCAGTCCGAGCCGCGATCCGTCGCCGAGTCCGCGCGAAACGGCGGAGGCCAGATGATGGACGTTGATCACGACCTCGGTGACGCCGCCGCGCCGCAGCATCGCAAGCGGATAATGGATCAACGGCCGTCCGCCGAGTTCGAGCATCGGTTTCGGCGTCACGTCAGTCAGCGGGCGAAGCCGCTCGCCCATCCCGGCGGCCAGTACCAATGCCTTCATTGAATCAACACCCTGCTAGGCGCCGAGCGCCGCGCAAAGTTCAGGAAACTCCTGCCCCATCTGCGCAAGCATCCGGCGCGCCTGTGCGAGCGCATGCGGGATGTAGGGACGGTATCCGCGCTTGCCGCCGCGCTCGAACATCTCGAAGCGTCCGATCATCTTGAGCGCGTGCTGCAAAACGCACAGGCGGTAGCTGCCGATGAATTCCGCCGGCTCGAGCGTGGCGGGGACGCCGCGGCGCGAGATTCCCGCGCAGTAGAAGTCTAGGATGCGTTGCTCGATCTTCGGCGTAACGAATTCATCGGTGTCGCGGGTGGTCAGGAGCACGGCGAGATCCTGCGCGGCCGGCGCCATGAGCGCATCCTGAAAATCGATGATTCGAATTCGCGGACCGTCCTGGATGAACAGGTTGTGGCCGTGGTAGTCGCGATGCGAGAACACGCGCGGGAAACGATCGAGCCGCGCGGCCATCCGCGTCAGCTCGGGTGCGATGCGTGAATAATCGGCGCCCGACGCGACGGCGGCGAGGCCAACTTCCGCAAATTCCTTCATCTCCCATTCGAACAGCCGGCCGCTGTAGGCGATCTCCCGCGCGACACATCGGCGGTCGATTTGACCGGTGCCGTCAACGTGCAGGCGGATCAGTTCGGAGGCGGCAAGCCGGAACAGGTCCGCGGCGTCGGCGCCGGGGCGGCGGACGGCGTCGAGCAGGGAGAGCTCGCCGACATCTTCGACCATCAACGCGCGCCGGGCGAGGTCCGCATCGTAGAGCGCGGGAACCGGAGCGCCGATCGACTCGAGGGCGCGATGCACGTCGATCCACGGCGGGTCGGCGCGGCGCCGCGGGACAAGATTCAGGGCGCGAACGTAGCCGGGGAAGTCGTCGGGGCCGAGATCGACGAGGATCGCGGTGTCAGGCGCGCCGGTTTCGCCGCGCGGGGCGATGTTTGGTTTTTGCTGCGCAATCGATACGCGCCAGAAACGACGCGTCGAGAGATCGCCGCGCAGAGCGGCGATTTTGTCGACGCGCGCGCGCGGCCATCGCCGCGCGACCACCTTTGCCGCCCATGTTTCGAACGCGTCGTCGTGTTGCACGTGATGGATTGTAGCGGCGCAATAGCGGTTGCGCGAGTATCAGGAGCGCCGGTGACAAGTGAAAAGCGACAAGTGAAAAACCGGCGCGGCCGTTGGTGGCCGCGCCGGTTTATTTCTCAATCAGTCGCGCGACTTTCTTCACGCGATCACGCCAGGCATCAGTCGCCCGCTATCCCGTGTCCGCCCTCGGCCGCGCGCGCCATCGCCTCGGGAGTGAACCACTCGCGATCCACGGCGCCCATGTTGATGAACCAACTCTCGGGTGACGGAGCGTTCATCGACGGGTGATAGCAAACGCTGGCAAAGCCACTTTGCACGTTGACCGTCGAGGATCCGACGCCGAACTCGCGCTTGAAGGGATAAATCGCGATGCGGGAGTCGGGGCGCGCCCGGTCGGCATAGTTCATCCACGAGACGTAGCTGTTGAGCAACTCGCCGCGTCGGTCATACATGTCGACGAACATCGGGAAGTCGGCCTCTGAGTCGATGTAGATAATTTCGCGGCTGAAAAGCGGGCTGGCGTACCGTCCCGGCCGTGCCTTGGCCTCAAGCATGTAGATATGCCTGAGCTGCCAGGGGTCGGGGCAATGGCTGGCGCCGCCGTCGGTTGGACAGCGGACATCGACGCCGTGATGGACGTCGATCGCGGCGAGCATCGTCTTCTCGCCCAGGAACTTGAAGTCGTAGTCCTCGGGCTTGCCGCTCCATCCGAAGTAATGGTTGGGATCGTAAGACTGCGCGCCGGTCGCGGAGTCACTGAGCGTATAGCTCAGACGGCGGATGCGGCGCGAACCAGGCTCCCAGGTCCAACTGTCGTCATCGTGTCTCGGATCGGCGTAGCGGAACTTGAGGATCCCGTTGCCGCGGGAGGTAGCCGGAGCCAGAACCGGATAGAGCAGCGCCTCGTAAAAGCGTCCAGTTACATTGAAATCAGGATCGATCGGCAGCGGTTCGACTTCGGTGCGCCCGACTTCGTTGTAGCCCGCATAGTGGCCGATCTCGATATCAATGATCTGGAAAAGCGGTTTGTTGATGCCCCAGTACTCGCTGTCGCAATCGAACCAGCGCAGATCGTAGTCGTCGGTGGATATTGGCCGGAACACTTCGTTCCAAATGACCTTCTGGGCCGCCTGCGGATCGTTAGCGTCGATGATCGGAAACGGCTGACCGGCGACGTAGCCAATCAGGCTGCGCTTGTCAGGGGTCAGCCTGGTCTGGCTCGAGTACTTTTCGGTCGCCTCGGTGTAGGGCTGCGGCCAGTCGATGCGCTCGGTCGGCTCGACCTTCATCGACATGCCGTGCTGGACGCGCATGAACGCGCCCGGTGGAAGCAGGTCTTTGACCTTGTACGCGGTGTCCGGGGTGATGAAATCCCCGGGTTTCACCTGAGCCGATGCCGGCGCGCTGGTAATCGCGACCACCAGCGTCAAAGCAGTCAGAACTCCGCCGCACCAGACTCCCCATCCGATTGCGCGTTTCATGTTGGCTCCCCTTCGGCAAGCGGTTGCCGGCGTTTGGAATTTGTCCCCGCAACAATCTCCTAACATCGTACGCAGGTAATTAGTCCTGCGGCTCGAAGTCGTCAATAGCACTAATGATCACAAAAGCATCAATGATCACAAAATGGTTGGGTATGCTTCAGCACAAGCAAAATGACGCCTGCGCACCAGCGTCAACGACGCGATGAGCCGTCGGCGACCGCGACCGGCCGGAGACATGGGTAACGCTTCTTCGTATTGGAACGCGCAGGAGAGCGAGGGCGGCTGCCTCCTTCGCCGCTCCAGGGGCCCGCAGCCCGGATGATGGCCAACGAGTTTGAGGATGACGCCATCGACGATTCCCAGGGGCGCCGGAACAATCGAGTTTTGGCGCTTCGGGGCGTTCGGTTTACATGCGGGGAGCGATTGGCTAGTTTGGTCGGCGTTTTTGGTGTGTTTGAGTGACATCCGGAAAATTCAATGCGCGCGCGCCGCGCGCGCCGTCAGCTTTCGGGCTTCATCGCCCGCGCCGCGGGTTATCGCCGGCCGGTCGCGCAATGCGGACGCCGGGCGGCGTGCTAATAGCGCTGGTGCTGGCGGCGTTCTCGTTTTCGCTGTTGGCCGCCGCCGTCGCGCGTGCGCAGGGCCCGGCTCCGATAATCTCCAAGATTGAGATCACCGGCAATCAACGCGTCGACCGGGACGCGATTCTGATCCACATCACGCAGCAGCCGAACCAGCCGCTCGATCAGACGGCGGTCGATGCGGACATCAAGTCGATTTACCGGATGGGGTTTTTCGAATCGGTGACCGCCCGCGTGGAGCAGCAGGGCGGCCGCAGCGTGCTGGTCTACCGGGTGAGGGAGCGCCCGCAAATTACCGACGTCAAGTTCTACGGGATGAAGGCGGTTCGGTCCAACGACGACAAGATAGTCGCGGCGGTGAAGGTGCATCCGGGGTCGATCCTCGATCCGGTCGCGGTAAAGGAGACTATCGCCGGCGTGACGCAGGTTTACGCGAACGAGGGCTACACGGACGCCAAAGTAGTCTTCAAGCCGATACCGCAGCCCGACAACACGGCGTTTGGCGAATTCGACGTGACCGAGGGGGTGAAGGTCAGGATCACCAAGATCGTGTTCGAGGGCAACACGGCATTTTCAGCGTCCGTCTTGAAAGGCCAGATGGAGACGGCGACCTACAGCAAATTGCTGAGCTGGCTGACCGGATGGGGCGCGCTCGATCAGAAGAAAATGCAGGAGGACGTCGATCGGCTGACGGCGTTTTACTACGACAACGGCTACCTGAACGTGCAGGTCGCGCAGCCGCAGGTGGTGCGCAACGGCACGGAGATTACGATCCTGATAAGGATCGACGAAGGCATTCCGTACCGCGTCGGCCGAATCAACATCGAAGGCAACCTGAAGTTTCCGCGCCGCGAACTGCGCCGGCTGCTGACGATGAAGAGCGGACAACTGTTCCGCGGCTCGGCGTTGCAGCGCCAAGTGCTCGCACTGTCGGATTTCTACTCGAACCGGGGCTATGCGTACGTCAACATCGATCCGCGCACGCAACTGGTCCACACCAGCAAGCGAGTCAACGTGGTGTTCGTGATCAATCCGGGTCACGAAGTGATAATCGACCGGGTCAATATCAGCGGCAACACCAAGACCTCGGACAAGGTAATCCGCCGCGAGATCCAGGTCCAGGAGCAGGAGCCGTACAGCGCCGAAGAGATTCGGGATTCGAAGGTGCGGCTGGACCGGCTGGGATTCTTCACCGACACGCGCATCACGACCTCGCTGGCGGCGCAGCCCGACAAGA